>CALSAF010000010.1:0-54810 GCA_943372805.1 Rhizobium sp. Q54 | reverse complement strand
ATGATCTCGCCTACCGGACCCTGATCGGACTGAGCCAGCAGGACATTGCCGCATTCCGTGACGAGCGGCTCCGGTCTGTAGCTCCATCTACGACCGTCCGAGAGCTCGCGATCTTGAGCCACGTCCTTGAGGTCGCGATCCGCGATTGGGGTCTGCCGCTCGCAAAAAACGTTGTGAAGCTAGTTCGTCGTCCGGTGATCCGAAATGAGCGCAGCCGGAGACTGACCGGCGACGAGGAGCAACGGCTTCTGGACGGCTGCGACGGCGGACAGACACCATACTTCAAGACGCTGCTGATCCTGGCCATTGAAACAGGGATGCGGCGAGGGGAGATCCTGGGGCTGCAATGGTCCGACATCTCGCACAATCGGCGGGTGATCACGCTCGCTCTGACCAAGAACGGGTCCGGTCGCGAGGTGCCTCTGTCTCAGCGAGCATTCGACGCGCTGATGGATTGGAAGGCTTGCGCGCCGTTAGATCAATCTACGGTTTTCCCCATGACGCCAGGAGCGCTGGAGCAGGCGTGGCGTCGGTTGCTCATCCGCACAGGGATCAAGTCTCTGCGTTTTCACGATTTGCGTCACGAGGGCGTCAGCCGGCTATTTGAGCGTGGGCTGAACATCATCGAAGTGAGCAGCATTTCCGGACACAAGGAGCTCCGGATGCTGAAGCGTTACACGCATCTCAGCGCGGACGATCTCGTTGCTCGTCTCGGGTAGATCAATCTACCGAGCAAGAGCTGACGGCCGGATGTTTACATCATGGCCTGAAGTGACAACATGTGCGTCAACTTACGCCGCTTCAGACCCATCTGAGCTTTCAGATCCGTCAACATCCAGTGCGTCTGAATAGGTCCAAAAGCCCGGATTTCGGGCCCAATGTTGCAGTTTCTTTCCACCATGTTGACGGATTTCGCCGTTTTTGCGTTTTCCGGCGAGATGTCAACATTTGAAAGCCGGACGTCGAAGCGAACTCCGAGTCAGGGTATACTGGCGCTTCCATCCGTTCCAAGACACATGCCTATTGGCCGAGTGAAGTAACCGGGTCAGACTGCGCCGGGATATCGGAATGCCTTGGCTACCAGCTCCGAAAACATATTTCGTCGAGCTGTCCGGCACCTGAGGCATCACATGATTGCCGAAGCGGTAGAGCAGGACAGATCGCGCATCCCATGCATTGGTAGATTGATCTACCTAGGCATCGACGGCTTGTCCCATCGGTCAAGGACGATCGGCAACCGCGTCTGCTCGCGTTGGTGATGTCCAGCTCGCCCCCGCCGTCCACCTCTTCGTCCTCCGCGCTCGCTGACTACGCCCACCCGGATCTCGGAGCGAAGTCCTAGGAAAAGGCAAGCCTGATCATGGGGATGCAGCCAGTATCCACCAGCGTTCCGGCTCCTATCCACCCATGCCACAGAAACGGCCGTAAAGGCTCACAGGCGCGATCTCGTGCGTAGCCTCTGCTCCGCTTCATATTTTCTCGCGGCGCTCACCAGCGCGAATCCTCGAGTCAAAGAGCGCGAATTGGTGGTGCGAAAACTATTTTTTGAAATTCGATGCAGTTCCTATCCGCACCTCGCTATAAAATGGGCGTTGAGCTCCCGCCCAACATTTCTCAACCCGTTAACGGACCTATGTGTCCGCAGGAGCACCTATGACCTTATATGCAACTGACGCAAACCAGTGGCGTGATGACACGATCCGCACCTGCCGCTTCATTCCTCCCCATCTGCTCGCCGCCGAGCGCGATCTGATGCCAAAGAAGTGGTTCGCTTATCGATTTGCAACGCCGTGGCAGGCTACCCAGCATTTCGCTGACCTCTATCGGGAGGGCTTTAGGAACTACAACCGGTATCATCGTGACAGGGAAGCGGCCGAGACCTGCAAGGGCCTGCCTCTCAGGATCTTCAGTCAAGCCAGTGGGACACTTACTCAGCTTTGGATGGCCCGCCAGCGTGCCGATGAGCTCGGCCTTCCCTATGAGCTTCTGATCGAGTTCGGCTTCGATTTCGCTGGCCGGCGCAAGCGGCGCATGTCCCCGGCACCGCTCCAGCTGTTTCCCAGCGACAATGCAGGACCCGCATGGGCTGCCGAGCTTGAAAAGTTTTTGGAAACGCGTCTGCCCGCAGCCCTGGCAAGGCTGGACGAAGCTCCTCAATACCGGATCGAGCATTACCAGGCATTGCCGATGCAGGATGAGTTCAGGGCACACATTGTCGATTACGTCCTCAACGGGCCGGGGAACTGGGCCACGAAGGTAGGAGCGGTATGTGTTCGCGAACGCTTCTTGCCATTAGAAGCCGGCATTGACTTAGTTCCCGAAGGGCAGAGAGCGAGTGTGCGTTCCGATATCGAGCGGGATGAGGAGCTGGGCATGCTTCCCTCTGTGCCGAAGGTCGAGCTTAAGCCACTCAGTTTCACGCCAACATGCTTTGGGATTCCGGGAGCTCGGAATGCCTCATCTGAGCTCTGCGCCAAGTGCCCCGTCTCTGACCGGTGCAGCAATGTTGGGAGGGCCGTAGCGGCTGAACTGATCAACAAGGATGGAAGCGTGTCACCGGTGAAGCACGCGCAGGATGAAACGCGCAAGGCCTCACAAAACGAGAGGCAGGCCAGGAGGCGGGCGCGCTTGCGTGCCGAGGCAGCTCAGGAGCTGTCTGTTTAACCGGAACAGCTCATCTGTCACGGGTTCCCTAGATTATATATATTCTTAGAAAGTTATATAGATATAGGGAACCCGTGACACCTTGGAGGTCCTCCGGCTCTCTTTCTACCCCGGTTCCAAACGAAAGAACCTGGCAATACTATCGACATAGATAGGAACGCTCCGGTCGGAGCGTTCCTCCGGATGATGCTGGTTGGCTCTCATGGCACGCCTGATCAGCTTCCGGTGTCACCAGAGTTGATCACTCGGAAGCCAATCGTTCCGGTCAACCATCAGGTGTGACAATTCCGCCATTGCGCCCGATTGTGCCCCGTCCAACAGCAACATGAGCCCGCGCAACATCCGCGCGGGCACCGTTCAGTTGGAGCCATTCCCTTGAAAAACAACCTTCATTCCCAGCGATCACACCCGTCAAGAAAGCGCCCCGGATTTCTCGCTGTCGCGGCACTGTTACCGGTTTTAATGACCGCTCAACCGAAGCCAGCACTCGCGGACAGCGACATTGAGAACGTCGTCGGGGCGCTGGCCCTCACAGTCGCCAGCATTCGCGTCGTGTCAGAAAGCTGCCAAGTCGATCTGGATCCTATGTTGGAAGCACGAATTTTTGAAACAGTCGCACCGGTGCCGGGCATACGCATGACCGAAGTGTCGGCGCTTCTGATCCGCAGCTATGAAAACGAGGTCCATTTCGCAGGGAGAGAATGCGCCCCCGGTGATGCTGATCGTCTCCCGACACTCAGAAGCATCTACGATACCAGCCTGAACACGCTCCGGGATCTCGTCCGGGCGAAGACAGGTAACTAGCCTCGGTGCTGCGAGCGCTCAGACTGAAGCGTTCGCAGCCAGCCACTTCTCCAGGGCTTTGATCACATCGGGCTGCAGCCGCGTTGAACGCCTTAGCGCGCGGCTTACTGATTGGTCATGGGTATTGTATCCCATCTCAGCCATGACGTTGCCTATCTCTAATCCCCGCTTGCCTCTGATTTCCTCAATCCGCGCCTTTGCAGCGGGCAACAATCTCCTATCTGCAGCGATTGACGGGTTTGCAGTGCTTGCCGCTGAAATCGGTCCGGCCAAATGGCCCTGGGCCGTGAGCCAGCCAAGAAAATCGGCCTGCTCGGCCTTGTCCGCCTTGTCGAACGCGTTCTTGAGCTCCTGTAGCCGTGTCCTCGACTTCTTCAAGCCTGCGGCGATCGCAGCCTCGGTAATCGTCTTGTGCTTTCCGGCTTTTAGGTCTGCGTAGATGTCGGGGTGTTCGTTTTTCAGGCGCTCTTCATAATATGCGTTGTCGCGGTTCTGTTTTTTCGGCATTTTAACTCGGGTCCGGTCTCAAACGCCGCATCTGGTAGTCGCAAAAACCAGAAAGCGCCATAGCGACTCACCGGCGCGCGTCGCCCGCTTTGCGCTGTCCGACATCGATCAATGGCTCGGATCCAGCCAGTGAGCGCCCCTGAGTCAACCAGACTCGTTCCGCAACAGGACAGTCAGACGCTCACTCCTCCGAGGGCCTTTGCCACGTTGCGGAACTTGTCGAGCGCAAGCTCCAGGCTTTCAACGACTTCAGCGGCAACTTCGTCTGGTGGTGGGAGGAGAGCAGGGTCGTCTAGGCTATCGTCCTTCAGCCAGAAGATATCGAGATTGACCTTGTCGCGGGCCAGCAAGGCGTCGAGAGGGTAACGCTTGAACCGATCGCTCTCCGCACGCTCGTGACGCCGTCCGGCTTTGAAGCTGGTCACGAAGTCGTCGAGGTCAGCGCGAACCATTGGGCGCTCCTTCAAGGTGAAGCGCTTGTTGGATCTCAAGTCATAGATCCAGAGTTCCTTGGTCGAGGCTTCTTCCGAGGGCGGCTTCTTGTCGAAGAAGAGAACGTTGGCCTTGACCCCCTGCTTATAGAAGATGCCGGTCGGCAGGCGCAGCAGCGTGTGGAAATCGAAATTCTGCAGCAGGCGTCGGCGAATGGTTTCGCCGGCCCCGCCTTCGAACAGCACGTTGTCGGGTAACACAACGCCGGCTTCGCCGTTGGGGGCTAGCACAGTCATGATGTGCTGCAGGAAGTTCAGTTGCTTGTTGGACGTGGTGACAAAGAAATCCTGGCGATCGTAATCCTCGCGTTCGGTGTCGATTTCGCCGTCGTCACGGATGACGCGATAGCTTTGCTTCTTGCCGAAGGGCGGGTTCGCCAGCACGACATCATAGGTCTTGCCACCCGCGCCGAGCAGCGCATCTTTGGCCTCAACGATCGACTCCACGCCTGTGATGCCATGCAGATAGAGGTTCATCGCAGCAAGCCGAACGACTTCGGGCACGATGTCTGCACCGGAGAACTTGTTCTTCAATGCCGAATAGACGGCCCGGTCGCGCGCCTTCGGATGCTTCTTCATATGCTCCCAGGCAGCCAGCAGAAAGCCGGCGGTGCCACAGGCAGGATCATGCACGGTCTGATGCGGCTTCGGGTCTACAACTTCCACCATGGCGTCGATGACCGGGCGCGGTGTGAAGTATTGGCCGGCGCCTGATTTCACGTCTTCAGCGTTACGGGCAAGCAAGCCCTCGTAGATGTCGCCTTTGACGTCCACGGGCAGGCCAAGCCAGGTTTCGCTGTCGATCAGTCCCACCAGACGCTTCAGTTTCGCCGGATCCTGGATCTCGTTTTGAGCTTTCAGGAAGATCGCACCGATGATGCCGCCTTGTTTCGACAGGGTCTCCAGCAGTTTGCCATAGGCCGCACTCAGGGCCTCTCCAGAGAGATCCCGAATATCTGACCAAGCTGCTCCTTCAGGCAGCATAGAGGCTTCGCCGATCTGCGTGACGCGCTCGTCATCCATCTTCAGGAAGAGGAGATAGGATATCTGGCTGATATAGGCTTGGTAGGAGACGCCCTGATCGCGAAGCACATTCGCGAAATTCCAGACCTTGGCGACGAGCGTTTGAGAATTCATGCAACGGGACTTTCGGGTTCGCTCAGTTGATTTCGTATTCGTAGTGGATGCGCGGTGTGTCTCCGCTGCGGGTGCGACACCGTTGCTCATCGAAATAGACGACTGTCCAGTCCGGCAGGGTCTGCTTGATGGCACGGGCGATTTGCCGTCCTTCTTCCGAAAAGGCTTCCCAGTCGTTTCTGACCGGCGGGTTTCCGTGCGGGTCGTCCTGCTCATACCAAGCCTGCCACGCCATGATACGGGCCTTCAGCGTTTCGGCTACCCCAAAGAACTCGAGGTCTCTGGGGGCGCCCTCCCGATCCCAGATGCCCTCGCAGCCGATGTCGCAGAGAATCCGAACCCAGCGGCCAGCCAGAAATTCTTCAACCTCCATTGCGCGCCTTTCTAAGCCCCCGATGTCCTGCTTTGGCCCTTTGTGCGGACTGCTGTAGACGTTCCAGTATTGTCGAAGCCGGCTCGTCCGCCGGGTTTTGCGGCACAAGTGTTCCTTCGAATGCGGATTTCAGGATGGCTTGGCGGAGGCGGGCGGCGTCGGCTGTCTCAGCTTCGAGCATCATAAGTGTGTCCGAGTATGCGCCCAAAAGCTCAGAGGTGCGGCGAAGGATTTCCAGCATTTCGGCGGGGGGCGGTAAAGGGATGGGTAGCGCTTCAATCTGATCAAAGCTCAGATGGGGCCTACCTGCTCCATAGATGACCTTTTGCATATCTCGTCGACCACTGTCCGGGGCAATCAGATAGATCTCTAGGTATTCTGAGAGCTCCGCCAAAGCTGGACGCATCAAGGCGACACTCTGACACACGAAATAGTCTGTCGCATTGAAATCGACCCGACAGAGATCGCCTGTGTTGGCCCCAACAATGGTGATTAGGAGGTCATCTCTTTGTATCCGGCTTCGCTCAACGTCCTTTAGGTGGTTCGGCGGATCAACGTGCTTTGTATAAGCGTGGTTAAAACGGCCTGGACGGACATTTTGAGCCATCACGAATACTTTAGAACCTTTGTCGTAGTATTCGGCCCAGTCGCGCGAACCGCTAGTCAGATGCGAGAGCAACTGCCCTAATCTAGCCCACGCCCAGCCCTCCGGTAGTTCCGGCAAGTCCGATGTGTCGAGCGGCGGGCTTGCCGCAGCCTTTTTGCCGCGTGCCAATTTCGGTGTCGCGCCACACTCAGCCTTGATGCGGGCGAGAAGACCGTGACCGGTCTCATTGGGCTGATTGTTGTCCCGCCAGTCGCGGGTAAGCTCTCCGGTGACGGCCGCTTTCAGCAGGGTGCGACGGAATGTCTCCAGCCCCTTTCGTGCGTCCTCAAGAGCTGCCTCGCCTTCCGCGATCTCCGCGAACAGGCTGTCTATGCGCTCGACTATACGGCCCTGCTCGGCGGTTGGAGCTAGGGGGATAAGGCTGTCACGAACAAAGGCGGTTGGCACTCGCAACTGACCCGCAGAGCCGCTCATGTTGCGCTGGGCGATGTGACGGAACCTTCGACTAACGAGCCAATACCAAAGATATCTCTGCTCGACTGCGAGCGGCCTTAGAACATGAAATTCAGTTGAACCTGCGCCAAAATGTTCCGCCAGCGAGGGAACGGGCGCGACTTTTCCATTTTCCATGCAGGGTGTGATTTTTGCGAAGAGCACATCACCTTGCTGAAATCTGACATATCCTTTGGCAACTGCGCTGACTGGGCGCCTTGCTGAAAGGTCAATCAACCCAGTTTCTTCTGCGACGGCCGCCATTGGGATGAACGGCAATTCTGCATCATCAGGTAAGCCATCAAAAGTGGTCGAGGGATTGACTGGAGCGACCCTATCGATCTTTGCCCAGCACCACGAGGAGGGCAACTCCCATGACTCCTCATTTGCGTCATTCTCGCTTGTCGCGGGAATTGCCGTCATATCCATTCGAGCATCATTCCTGTGGAGGATCCTGGGGCAGTCGTTTGCCCCAAGATCCGATAGACCATTCAGCGCAATTCTGCCAGACAAGACAGCAATCTCTGCTTGCCGCCCCAGGCTTCAAATCGATCGCCGGCAAACTGTGAGACAGACGCCTTCGTGATCGGCCTGGGAGCCCGGTTTTCCGCGCCCGGCACAACGAGAAATACTGTTTCTCCTGCCTGGAAGCGATTTTTCGCATCCTGACGACCGCTGGGGATATCTCCATCTGGCAAACCGTTGAGAATACGGTTCATCTCCACCGAGGCTTCGCCAATCTCTTTCCGGGGGCCGCTGTCACCCACGATACCGAGCGCGATCCGATTAGGGGCTGACGTTGTCATTGCAATCACAAGGCTCCGTGTTTTCACCCCTGCTTTTTGGAATCTCGAAGCGCCTGGAACGACGAAGGCTGGGATTTCGAGGGCATCGATCCACTTGCTCTGATCGCAATCACCGACCCGGTTGAAGCCGCCGACCTTTGCCACGTCAGCCGTCATCGAAACGAGATAACCCTTGTCGTCCATGCAGGGCATTCCCTCGCGTCCTGGTCGCTTGTCCATTTCGATGATGTCTGGGCTCAGCACTTGCCAGACGCGTTCGGTGGGTTGCCAACCAGCGTCCCTTATCGCCTCGAAATCAGAGACCGGCCGCTTGTAGTTCCGATAGGCGTTGCGGATATCGTTGATCGCTCCGTTCCGACCACGAGGATCGTCAGCCTTGTAGGATATGCGGGTGCCGTCGGTGTTCACTTTCACATCCGGCACAATAAATGCGAATGGCCTTGCACCATCCAGCGCTGATTCAGGGCCGCTGCGGAAAACACGGACGGTTTGATTTCCGCCTTCGTCGGCTTGGCTAAAGGAGAGCGAGAAGCCGCAACCAGCTTGCTGGGATGTTGCTGGCGAACCCGTGATTGCTATGCCTAAAAGGGTTATGAATGCAGTCTTGGTCATGCTGTATGCCAATGCCATTTTCCCCTCCATGTTTGGGTGGCGTCATGCCACCAGAACCTCCGTCAATTCGTCCAAAAGGATAGGCAGGCGCGTGCCAAAGAGCCCGCGAGCCTTGATCATCCCGCCGCGGCCGGCGAACTCAGGCGCATCCATGATGTCCTCAGGGCGAATTTCGATGTTGACTGCTAGATGATCACGAATGGCCAAGAGCCAGGCGCGTTGCTCGTCGCTATAATTGCGCCCCGCTTTCTCCTCACGCCCAAGCCAGAGATTGAACCGGCCGGCGACCAACGACGAGAGTGGCTCCAGCGCTTCCGTCTCTCCAACTGCATAACGAACCAGCATGACGATATCGGCCAGCGTGCCTGCGGGGTTGCCACGCACCTTCTCCGACGCAATGCGCTTGTAGGCGCGCCAGATATCGACTGGTTCCAGCAACCATGGTGGTCGCTTGAGAGCCTCGCGCAACTCATCAACCGCCTCATAGGTCAGACGCTTTTGTGCGTAGGGGCGGTGATAGAGGATCTGGAGAGCGACGAGCTCATCCTGCTTTTCCTCGATGAAAGTTTTGAAACGGTTGACGGTGTCGCCCGCCTTTGCCTCATCCCAGCCGGACGAAACGACGGCGTCGACTGAGATTGTATCAATACGGATATCAGCGGCGGCTTTGACGTCCTTCAACAGCGTGCGCAGCTTGGGATCGTCGAAGAGCATGGCCGCCTGTTCCTTGACGGCATCTTTCGCACGCTGCTGCTCCGGCTCCGGTGCCGATTTGGGGACATGGGCCGCCAGGGCATCCGGGTCTATCGCATCCAGAAGCCGCGACGCGATCGCCTTCAGGTCCAGCCCTCCCGTCGCCTTCGCGACGGCGGCGCGGTCCTTGTCACTGATGCGGCGGTCGAGCGCTGACAGGCGTGCAGCGAGGGTCGCGAAAGCATCGTCATCCCTGCGACCAGCGGCAATCTCATCAATCAGCTTTTCGAAGGAGATGGCGCGGTTTCGCTCCAACGGTTGCGAGATACTTTTGAGGCTTTCGGAAACACCCACCGCATCGACAAGGACGAAGCGTGTCTTGGCGTCTGCATCCGGCGTAACCTCTCGCAGCTTTTCCGGGGTAATGGTGCGCGCGCCGCGCCCCTTCATTTGTTCGAAATAGAGCTCTGACTTCACGTCGCGCAGGAAGATCAGGGCCTCCAACGGCTTCACATCGGTGCCCGTCGCGATCATATCCACGGTGACGGCAATGCGCGGGTTGTAGTCATTGCGGAAGGCCCGAATGAGCTGTTCCGGATCGGCGCCATCAACCTTGTAGGTGATCTTCTTGGCGAATTCGTTGCCCTTGCCGAACACGTCACGGACGATTGTGACAATCTCCTCCGCGTGATGATCATCCTTGGCGAAGATCAAGGTCTTTGGCACTTCTGTCCGGCCCGGAAACAGCTCAGTGAAGAGCGAGTCTCGATAGGTTTCGAGCACCGTTCGGATCTGGTTCGGAACAACCACCGTCCGGTCAAGCTGGTCAGCAGTGTAGGCAAAGTCCTCGTTGAGTGTCTCATAGCGCTCCGCACGGGTGCGCTTGTCTCGAACCGGGAGATCGTAGCCCGCTTTTACGGTCGATCCGCGTTCGCCGATCTCGGTTCTGATCCGGAAGATCTCGAAGCCGACATTGACGCCATCCACCACTGATCGTTCGTAAGGGTATTGTGCGACGAGGTTGCGTCCGAAAAAGCCCAGCGTGTGCAGCGAGGGCGTTGCGGTCAGTCCCACGATGAAGGCGTCGAAGTAGTCCAGGACCTGCCGCCAGGTTCCGTAGATTGATCTATGGCATTCGTCCGTGATGACGAGGTCGAAGCTTTCGATCGGAATAGAGGAGTTATAGCTGACGAACCGCTCCTGGCCGTCTGCGATGCCCTCGAAGGCCGAGGCCTCTTCGTCGTCTTCCGCCAGCTCCTTGCCGGTGAGCACCGAATAGACGCGCTGGATCGTCGACACGACGATCTGAGCATCCTTATCGATCCCGGCGCTGCCGAGCTTCTGAACGTTGTAAATTTCAGAAAACGAGCGTCCGGTGCCGGGTGGACGATAGGCGAGATATTCATCCCGCGTCTGGCGAACGAGGTTCGCCCGATCGGCAAGGAATAGAATACGCTTGAAACCGGCATGGGCCAGCAGACGGTGGCTGAGTGTGGCTGCTGTGAACGTCTTGCCGGCACCCGTCGCCATCTGAACCAATGCGCGTGGTCGGTTCTCGCCAAGCGACTGCTCGATATTGGTGACAGCATCGACCTGGCAGTCTCGTAATCCATCCTCGATGAGAGGTGGCATGTGCTTCAATCGCGCTCGCAGTGTCTGCGGCTCGCGCAGCCAGAGCTCTATGGTCTCGGGTCGATGAAAGGCAAAGACGCGGCGTGATGTTGGCTGAGGATCCGCATGGTCGCGGAATAGGGTCTCGCTCCCGGAGGCTACATATTCAAAGCGCACTTGGCCATCTTCTCGAATGAGATGACTGGGCATGTCGTTGATGTAGCGCTCGGCTTGATCCGAGAAGCCTGAAAGCGTTGTGCCCTCCGCTTTTGCTTCGACGACACCGCACAACCGACGCCCGACGAAGAGAGCATAGTCAACGGGGCCTGAGGCCGTTTGAAACTCGCGAACGGCGACACCTATCCCGGCGCCCAGATTCATTTCCGATCTTGATTGGACGACCCAGCCACAGGCCATCAGCTGCCGGTCGATAAGCGACCGGGCGCGATCCTCAGGATGAAAAGCGGTTTCGTTCATGCGGAGCAGCATATGTATGGTTGTGACGGAAGGGAAGCCAGTTTAGAAGTTGCCGTGGTCTGGACAAAGTCGAGTTGAGGTCAATGGCAACGTCTAAGAAAGCTAAGCAGCCTAAGATTGAGAAAGCCCATTGCCCAACGTGCAACCGCCAACAGAATTGCAAATTGCATGGCCGGGTCGACAAGCCTTGGAAGTGGGAAGACCGATATGGACACTCCATGGTCGGTGGTGACATCTACAGTCTTTTCGAATGCTGTGGCTGTGAGACTGTCTTCACTGAGAAAAGCTCTTGGGACGAAAACGACATCGACCAGTGGTATGACCATAATGGCGACGAGCAGAGCGAGGCAGTCCACACCAAGACGACTTCGCCGCGTCCGCCAGCTCGGCCTCGGCCTGATTGGCTGGACAAGATTGGAACACTAGATCCGATCCTGTTTCACATCTTGGACGAAACCTATAGCTGCTTTGATGAGAAGTGCTTCATTCTGGCTGCTATAGGCTTAAGGACCGCTCTGGATAGCTGTGTGGCTGCCGTGAAGATCGAGCCTGCCAAGTCGTTCCAAGAGAAGCTGAAGGAATTGAAAGATCAGGGTTTCATTGGAGAAACAGAGCACGACATATTGACCGTGCTGACTGATGCCGGGAGTGCCGCTGCACACCGGGGTTGGTCTCCCAACGAAGAGCAAACGGCACACCTTATGGATGTGCTGGAGAATTTTATCCACCGTGTGCTAGTCAACGGAAAGAAGGCCCTAGAGATGAAAGGTGGCATCCCTGAGCCACAGAAGCGCAAGAAGGGGCAGCCGCCGAAGGCCGACGTCACCTGAGCGGCACTTTGCGGCCACAGTCTATCGGGTTATTTGGCGCCGCCGCAGGGGTGTAAGTTGCCGCTATGAGACAGCCCGCGCCATAGAGCGCCGACCAATGTGACCGGAGAGGTGGCTGAGTGGTCGAAAGCACCGCACTCGAAATGCGGCATACTCGCAAGGGTATCGTGGGTTCGAATCCCACCCTCTCCGCCATCGTGAACCCTTGGGGTGCAAGGGTTTGATCTTTCTATTGTGCGTTTAATTGCGCCACTCTATTCGGGCACGTTGAACGAGCGGCGGAAATAGGCGCGCACCGCATCCATGGGCGGGCTGAACTCTGCGTTGCGCTTCCAGGCAAGACCGACATCCATCGAGGGGATCGGGTCGGTCAGCGATATCGTCTCGATCCGCCGGCCCTCCAGCGACCAGGGGCGATGCACCATGTCCGACAGGATCGCCACGCCCTGACCATTCGCCACCAGCGAGCGCACGGCCTCGACCGACGAGGTGCGGAGCGTGATTTTCGGCAGATAGGGCGTCTGGCTCCAGTATTTCATCGAGCTGTGCGAGGCCTCATCCACCGTCAGCATGATATAGTCTTCCTCGGCCACCTCCTTGAGGCCGATCTGGCTTTCGCTGAGTAGCCGGTGGCGCGCCGGCACCCAAAGGCGACGCTGCGAACTCAAGAGCTTTTCGGCAACGAGTTCCGGGTTGAGGATGTTGGAGGTCAGCATCACCGCGATGTCGTAGCGATTGGCCAGCAGCCCTTCCTCGACCGATTCCCGGTTCATCTCGAAGAGCTGGATCGACAGGCCGGGAAACTGGCGTTTCATCCGCTCGATATGAAAGGGCAGGAAATAGCCGATGACGGTATAGGTCGCCGCAATGCTGAGCGCGCCGGTGACCTCTTCCGAAACGAGGCTTGGCTGTGTCGCCTCCTCGACCTTCTGCAGGATCTCATAGGCTTGAGACAGAAAGCGCCGACCGGCGCCGGTCAGGTCCATACCATGCGGCGTGCGCTCAAAAAGAGCAGCGCCAATCGTCTCTTCCAGATCCTTGATCGCGGTTGTCACCGCCGATTGCGAGATCGCCAGGTTGACGGCGGCCTGGGACACCTGGCCCGCTTCTGCGGTGGCGACGAAGTAGCGAATTTGGCGAAGGCTGAGCGACATCACAATTCCATTCTGTTTCGCGGATATCTGGCATTGGAAAATCAGATGAACATTCCGAGATAATTGAAATTATCTGCCGCGCAACCAGGGCGACCTCTCGCCAAATCCCTCGTTTCAAGAGCAATTCAGCTTTAGAGCTCGGTCGCAACGTCATCTGAATTTTCGATATGATCCTTCTGAAAATAGAATTTTTCAAATGAATTGATTCTTCCTACCCTTTTCTGACCAAAACAAAAGCACCACCGGTGTGTGCGTAAAAATCAGGCAAGGCAGGGACGAAACGTGGCACTCGAAGTCGTGGACATCAATTGCGATATGGGCGAAGCCTTTGGTCGCTGGCGCGTCGGAGATACGGACGACGATGTGCTGATGGGGCTGATCAGCTCCGCCAATATCGCGACGGGCTTTCACGCCGGCGACCCCAACCTGATGGACCATACGGTACGCACCGCCGTGCAGCATGGCGTCGGGATCGGCGCGCATCCCGGCTATGACGATCTGCAGGGTTTCGGTCGTCGCAAGATCAATGGTACGGCACGCGAACTGGTCAACGATATGGTCTATCAGGTCGGAGCCTTGCGCGAATTTGCCCGCCGCCATGGCGCGAGCCTTCAGCATGTGAAGCCGCATGGCGCACTCTACATGGAGATGGCCGTCAATCCCGAACTGGCGCAGATCTTCGTCCAGTATATGCGCACCGTCGCACCCAATGCCTATGTGCTTTGCATGGCAGGGTCTGCCACGGAAAGGGCAGCGATCGAGGCCGGCCAGCCCGTCGTGCGCGAATTCTATGCCGACCGGGATTATGACGAGAGCGGATCGATTGTCTTTACCCGCGATGTCGGGCGCCCGGATGCTGTAGCGATCGCCCGCAAGGTGGTGCGCGCCTGCACGCATGGGACCGTCACGACTGTGACCGGCAAGGACATCGACATCCCCTTTGAAAGCATCTGCTTCCATTCCGACACGCTCGGCGCACTCGATATCGTCCGCCAGATGCGTGAGGCGCTGGTCGCGGAAGGCATTCGCATCGCGCCCCTTTCGGAAATCATCAAGTAACCGGAGACAAAGATGAGCAAGCTCGAGATCAGATCGCCACTTCCCGGCACCTTCTACCGCAAGCCGGCTCCGGATGCCGCTGAGTTCAAGGCCGATGGTGAAACCGTCGCCGTTGGCGATGTGATCGGCCTCATCGAGGTGATGAAGACGTTTCACGAGATCCGCGCCGATGTCGCCGGTGCAGCCGTCGTCTTCATCGCCGAAGACAACGAGCCGATCATGGCGGGCCAGGTGATTGCCGAGGTCGAGGCATGACCATCCGCTCGATCCTCGTTGCCAACAGGGGCGAAATTGCGGTCAGGATCATCCGGGCCGCCAAGGCCCTCGGCATCCGCACCGTGCAGGTCTATTCCGCCGCCGACCGCGACATGCTGGCGGTGAAGATGGCCGATGCCTCGGTCGAGATCGGGCCGCCGTCTGCCGCCAAGTCCTATCTCAATATCGCAGCCGTGATGAAGGCCGCTGTCGAGACGGGTGTCGATGCAGTTCACCCGGGTTATGGCTTCCTGTCGGAAAACGCAGCTTTCGCGCAAGCGGTGGTGGATGCAGGCCTGATTTTTATCGGGCCGAGTGCGGACGCCATCCGGTTGCTCGGCGACAAGGTCGAGGCCCGCAAGGTTGCGAAGACTGCCGGTGTGCCGACTGTTCCCGGATCGGATGGTCGCATCGACGATCTCGACGCCGCCCGCGCTGTTGTCGCCGGAATCGGGTTTCCGGTGATGATCAAGGCGGCTGCCGGTGGTGGTGGTCGCGGCATTCGCATCGCCGAGACCATGGAGGACTTTGAGCGGCATTTCCCACAGGCTTCCGCCGAAGCGCTCGCCGCCTTTGGTGACGGTGGACTTTATGTCGAGAAGGTTATCACCCGCGCCCGCCATGTCGAGGTCCAGGTGCTCGGTGACGGCATCGATGCGGTTCACTGCTTCGAGCGCGAGTGCTCGCTGCAGCGTCGCCGGCAGAAGGTCTGGGAAGAGGCACCCGCCTTCCGCCTGCCGGATGCCGTGCGCGCGAAGCTTTGCGCCAGTGCGGTCGCGCTTGCCCGCGAGGTCAAATATCGCGGCGCCGGCACGGTCGAATATCTCTATGACGAGGATAGCGGCGAATTCTATTTCATCGAGGTCAATACCCGTATCCAGGTCGAGCATCCGGTGACGGAAATGGTGACGGGCATCGATCTCGTGCAGGAAATGATCCGCATTGCAGGCGGCGCCCGGCTTTCGGTGCTTCAGGACGATATCAAGGTCCAGGGACATGCCATCGAATGCCGCATCAATGCCGAGGACCCAGCGCGCGGCTTCCTGCCGGCACCTGGCACGATCGAGGCTCTGACAATTCCGGAAGGCGAGGGCATCCGCTTCGACACCATGCTTTATGCCGGCTATCAGGTGCCGCCCTTCTATGACTCGCTGCTCGGCAAGCTGATTGTCTGGGGCGAGACGCGCGAAAGCTGCATCGCCCGCCTGAGCGAGGCCCTTCAGACCTTGGAGATCAAGGGGCTCGCCACGACCATACCGTTGCACCAAGCGCTGGCCGCAGACCCCGCCGTCGCCTCTGGCGATGTCCACACCCGGTTCCTCGAACCCTGGCTGGACACCGCGTTCCAGACCGCTGTTCCATCAAAGGAGGTTGCGTGATGCCCATGCGATATACATTCGGTGGCGACGAACACCTGTTCGTCGAATGCTCTGATGAAATGTCCCTCGATGCCTTCTTCAATTCGATGTCGATGACCAGCGGCATCCGGCAGGCCGGCATCAAGGGCATTACCGAAATCTGCCCGGCCAATGCCTCCTTCCAGATCAAGTTCGATCCCGACATCATTCATCCCAACGACATTCTGAAGGAAGTGCAGGCGATCGAGCTGGCGGCGGCGAAGGCCGAGCCTGTTATTTCCACCCGCATCGTTGAAATCCCGGTCTTCTACAACGATCCCTGGACCCATGAGACGCTGATGCGTTTCCGCGAGCGCCATCAGGACCCGGCTGGAACCGATCTCGACTATGCAGCCAGGATCAACAATTACGGCTCCGTCGATGATTTCATCAAGGCCCATGCCGGTTCGCCCTGGTTCGTTTCCATGGTCGGCTTCGTGTCCGGCCTGCCTTTCATGTATCAGATGGTCGAGCGCCAGCGGCAGATCGAAGTGCCGAAATATTTGCGCCCGCGCACCGATACGCCGCGCCTGACCATCGGCCATGGCGGCTGCTTCGGCTGCATCTATTCGGTGCGTGGTGCTGGTGGCTACCAGATGTTCGGCATCACGCCGATGCCGATCTACGACCCGACCCAGACGACGTCCTACCTGAAGGACTTCATGGTCTTCTTCCGCCCCGGCGACATCGTCAAGTTCAAGCCGGTGGATCGCGACGGCTATGACCAGGCGGTGGAAGACGTCGACAAGGGTCGCTTCTCCCCGCCGATCCGCGAGGTGAAGTTCGACCTCACCGAATTCAGCAAGGACATCGACGGCTACAACGCAAAGCTGGAGGGCATTCTCCATGGCCATTAAGGTTCTTCATCCGGGTCTTGCGACCTCCATCCAGGACCTCGGTCGCCCGGGTTATTTCCACCTCGGCATCCCGCTTGGTGGCGCCATGGATCGGCTGGCGCTGAAGGCCGCCAATCTGCTTGTCGGCAATGATGAGGGGGCTGCCGGCCTTGAAGCCGTCTTCATCGGACCGAAGCTCGAGTTTGAAACGGATGCCATGGTCGCCGTCACCGGCGCCGAAATGCCGATCAAGGTCGATGGCGAGGAAAAGCCCGGCTGGACGGCCTTCAAGGTCAAGGCAGGCCAGGTGCTGACCTTCGATTACCTGAAGACCGGCGCTCGCATCTATATCGCCATATCAGGCGGCATCGACGTGCCGCTCGCACTCGGTTCCCGCTCGACCTATGCCATCGGCGCGCTCGGCGGCCTGAACGGTCGACCGCTCGCGGCAGGCGACGATCTGCCCGTGGGGCGAGCGCGGAACGCTGTCGAAGGAAAGTCCATTCCGGAAGTCCTGCGTCGCAGGCCCGGAATGCCGGTCGAACTGCGCGTCCTGCCGGGTCTCTACTGGCATCGGATCACCGAGGAAGCGGGCCGGAACTTCTTCGAGGACACCTGGAAAGTGGCGCCAGAGGCCGATCGGATGGGCTACCGCTTCCGGGGTGGTCGCAAGCTCGATTTCGTCGATCGCACGCCGCCCTTCGGCGCAGGTTCCGATCCCTCGAATATCGTCGACAGCTGCTATCCCTATGGTTCGATCCAGGTGCCTGGCGGAACCGAGCCCATCATTCTGCACCGCGATGCCGTTTCTGGCGGCGGCTATTTCATGCTCGGCACGGTGATTTCCGCCGACATGGATCTCATCGGCCAGTTGCAGCCACACACACCCACCCGCTTCGTCAAGGTCGACATGGAAACCGCCCTGACGGCGCGCAAGGACCGCACCGCGCTGATCGACCAGATCCGCGCACTCTTCTGATCATCAAAAACCAATAAGGGGAACGATCATGACGCATAAAATTGCATTGACACTGGCAAGTTCGCTGCTTGCGCTGTCCATCGCCAGCCCGACGCTTGCCGATAGCTGGTATCCCTATCCCGCCCAGGCCATGGAGCCGCCCTTTGCCGCCGATGCCAAGCCCGTCGACGTCGAATACACGCCGCTGGAAAAAGCCGAAAAGCCCTGGAACATCTGCGTTTCCTTCCCGCATATGAAGGATGCCTACTGGCTTGGCGTTGACTATGGTGTCGTCGAACAGTCCAAGGACCTCGGCGTCAAGATGAACCTCGTCGAGGCCGGCGGCTATACCGAACTCAACAAGCAGATCAGCCAGATCGAAGACTGCGTCGCCGGTGGTGCGCAGGCCGTGGTGATCGGCGCCATCTCGTTTGACGGACTGAACAACCTTGTCGGCGAGATCAAGAAGAAGAACATCCCGGTCATCGACGTGATCAACGGCATGTCCTCGCCGGATCTCACGGCAAAGTCGCTCGTTTCCTTCTACACCATGGGCTTCGAAACCGGTGCCTATCTCGCCAAGAAGCACCCGGCGGGTTCGGCAGAGGTGAAGGTCGGCTGGTTCCCGGGCCCGGCCGGTGCCGGCTGGGTCGAGGCTGCCAATACCGGCTTCCTCGAAGCCATCAAGGGCTCTGCCGTCAAGGCGCTGGAGCCGAAATATGGTGATACCGGCAAGGAAGTGCAGCTGAAGCTCGTCGAAGACATGCTGCAGGCCGAACCGGATGTCCGCTATGTCGCCGGCACTGCGGTGACTGCAGAAGCAGCCCAGGGCCTCATCCGCGAACGTGGCCTGCAGGGCAAGGTCGATCTGCTCGCCTTCTACATGACGCCCGGCGTCTATGAAGGCATCAAGCGTGGCTTCATCCTTGCGGCCCCTGCCGATTCCATGGTCATCCAGGGCCGTATCGCCATCGACCAGGCGGTTCGTGCGCTCGAAGGCAAGGAACTGGTCAAGCATGTCGGTCCGAAGATCTTCGTCGTCGATCCCGACAACATTGCAACCGTGCCGCAGACCAACATCCTGCCGCCGGATGGCTTTGCACCTGTTTTCTCGGTCAACTGATACCTCCCCCGAGGCAACCCCCGGCGCGCGAATGCGCCGTGGGTATTTCTTTGAGTGTTGAGGAACCAGTGCGGATGACCGTGACCGAAACTCTTGTGCAAATGTCGGGCATCGCCAAGGTCTATCCGGGCGTGCGTGCGCTCGACGGTGTCGACTTCGATCTCAAATCCGGTGAAGTCCATGTCCTGTTCGGGGAAAACGGCGCCGGCAAGTCGACGCTCATCTCGATCCTCGCCGGGGTCACACCCCAAAGCGAAGGCAGGCTGGTCATCGACGGCAAGGAACGGCATTTCCAGTCGGTGACTGATGCGCGCCGGGCCGGCATCGGCGCCGTGTTCCAGGAATTTTCACTGGTCCCGACCATGAGCGTGGCCGAGAACATCTTTCTCGGACAGGAGCCTCGCCGCTTTGGCCTCGTTGATCGCAGCCGGATGAACCGCGAGGCGAAGGCGCTCTTTGTCCGGCTGGGCTTTGACATCGACATTCGCCGGTCGGTCATCTCCCTGTCGCGCGCCGAGCAGCAGATGGTCGAGATCGCCAAGGCATTGCACCAGGACGCGCGGATCCTGATCCTCGACGAACCGACCGCCTCCCTTACGGAGCGCGAGACGGAAAAACTCTTCGAATTCATCGGCAACGCGAAGGCGGCAGGCGTCGGCATTGTCTACATTTCGCACCGGATCCAGGAATTCAAGGCGATCGCCGACCGCATCACCGTGCTTCGGGATGGACGGCTGATCGGCACCATCGCGGGGCACGAACTGACGGAAACCCGGCTGGTCGAGATGATGACCGGGCGCCGGATGGAGGAGATCTATCCGCAGATCATCCGCAATCCTGACCCGCAGCCGATCATGACGGTGAGGGGCCTCAGAGCCTGGGGTGTTGCGGGCGTCGATATCGATATCCGTCGTGGCGAAGTGCTGGGCGTTGCCGGGCTCGTCGGATCGGGCAAGTCGCGCAGCTTCCGCGCGCTGATGGGCCTTCTGCCGGTCGAGGCAGGCTCCGTTACCCTGAACGGAGTGAATTGCACGGGCGCCACCACCCGCCACATGATGCAGCATGGCGTGTTCTTCCTGCCCTCCGACCGCAAGGAGGAGGGACTGGTCCTCGGCGCCAGTGCCCGCGCCAATATCGCGCTCTCGGTCATCGACCACAGGGACAGCCGGTCCGGGCTTGGGTTCCTGTCGACACGCGCCATGAACAGGCAGACCAGCGAAATCGGCTCAAGGGTTGACCTGACCGAGGCCTTTCTCGAGCGTGGAACCGCAAAACTGTCCGGCGGCAACCAGCAGAAGATCCTGTTCGGCAAGAGCTTCGGCCAGGACTTCGACATCTACATCTTCGACGAACCGACGGTTGGTGTCGATGTCGGCACGCGCGCGGCGCTCTACCGGATCATCAAGTCCATCGCCGAGGCCGGAAAGGCGGTCGTCGTCATCTCCTCCGATCTGCCGGAGGTCATGCATCTCGCCCATCGCCTCATTGTTTTCAGCCATGGCCGCATCGCCGCTGAATTCGAAGGCGAAGGCATACAGGAACAGGCGGTCCTTGCGGCCTTCTTTGATCAGGAAAGACAACGGGCATGACCAGCGTAGACACTTCACCCGCAGCACAGGCATCTCAGGGCAGGGCATTCGGCGCCGTCATCAAGACGCTCTTCATCAAGCTCGGCGTGTTGCCGTTTTTCCTGCTGGCCGCGCTCATTGTTTTCAGCCTGACCTCCAAACAGTTTCTCACGCTCGACAACATCACCAATGTCGCCCGCCAGTCCGTCTATCTGGTGCTGGTCTCGCTCGGTCAGATGCTGGTTCTGGTCACCGGTGGCTTTGATCTCGCCGTCGGCACAGCGATTGCGCTCACGTCCGTGGTATCCGCCCTTTCCATGGTCTATTTCGCAGCGCAGTTCCCCGACATGGTCTGGCTGGTCATCCTGCTCGGCATGTCGGCGGGATTTCTCGCTGCACTGGCGCTCGGCGCCCTCAACGGTCTCGGCATTGCCCAGTTCGGCGTCTCGCCCTTCATCATGACTCTGGGTGTGCAATCGGTCGGGGCGGGCTTTGCGCTCTTCCTGACCGGCGGGGTGCCGATCGGAAATCTGCCTTATGAATTCGGCAATGTCTTTGGCTTCGGTCGCCTGTTCGGCGTGCCGGTTCCGGTGCTGATTGCGATTGTTGCCATTGCCGCCATGTGGATCCTGATGAACCGGACCCGCACCGGTGCCCGCATCTATGCCGTCGGCGGCAACATCAAGGCCGCCAATCTGTCGGGCATCGACACCAAGAAGACCCTGTTCATCGCCTATCTCATCTGTGCCTTCCTGGCCTCGGTCGCCGGCATCCTGCTCACGGCACGTGTCGAGAGCGGCGAAACCAATCTCGGCGGCTCGATCGCGCTTGAATCGATTGCCGCCTGTGTCATCGCCGGTGTGTCGCTGCGCGGCGGGATCGGCCGCGTCGAAAGCGTCGTGCTTGGCGCCTTCTTCATCGTGCTGGTGCAAAACGGCATGAACCTGATGCAGATCGGCTCCTACATGCAGATGGTTCTGCTCGGCTCGCTGCTCATTCTGGCCGTGGTCATCGATCAGTTCCGCTACCGCATGTTGGTCGGCGGGCGGTGACGAGCTGCCGCTGTTCGGGCGGGATCATCAACCGAAGGCGCGGTAGCGTTCAGTAGACGTGTACCTGTGCCTGAGGTTGCTCCGCGTTCACGGCGCGGCGCCCGGACCAAGGGGCGCTGTCTCGCGCGGCGGGCTCGCCTCATCATCGGCTTAGCGTCTGCGGGCGCTCCTCAAGGCTCGGAGGGCTTCCTAACCCGGCACCAGTCGGTTAACCCTTGCCCATGGATATCGGGGCCGTTCAGAACAACCAGACACCATCCTCCCCTGGTTTTGCTGAAAAGCGGGGGCGGCTCGTGCGCGTCGTGGTGCCGCTGGCGGTAATGTACAATGGCGCGCTTGCCATCATCAACGTGCCTGTCATGCCCCTCGGCTTTTTTGCTGTGGCGACGGTCTATAGCTCTATCGCAAATGGCATGTTGTTCGCGGCCTCTTTCCCCAACGTGCGGATTGTCGCAGGTCTTCTGCCAACTCGGCATTGATAGCCAATCGGCGGAGCCTCGATGTCGTCTTTCGAATCTCGTGTCTATTCATCCGCCCGGTGTTGCTGGTCGAGATCTTCGTCACCTATGGTTATGAGGGGTGTTAAATCTGAAGCTCTGTTGCACCAACACGCGCGGCATCGAGCAGAGTGGTGAAGACCGCGACCTCTGATATGCAGCAAAGATCTGGTATAGTTCTCGCGGAGAGATTCGTTCGCATTGGGTGCCGTGATAGACAAGTACAGCACAGAGACACGTAACAGCTATGTGATCATCGTCGCGGCCTCGTCTGTGCTTTACAACTGCGTGCTTGCAATCATCAACGCGCATGTGGTGCCGCTGGGTTTCTCTCATGTGGCTCTGGCGGAAATTCTTGTCTTGTTCGCGGGCCTCGTCTTCATTCTGCGGAAGGGCCTTGGTGAGGAGGATGCTGGCGCTCTCTTCTTCACGGCCTTCACGCTCGTGATGGCGATCTACATGTCGGCAATCAACCTCATGGTCTTCGTCGACTATCTCCGGAACATACTGATCATCTTTTGCTTTGCGACCCTGGGGTCATGGGCGAACCGAAGAACGGTCAAAGCTGCGTTCATGTTTTCGCTGGCGGCGGTCATGCTTGTGCTCATGTGCGAGATATTTGCGCTGGCGCTTTATGCCGACATCTTCGAGCCTGGATATTACTTTGAAACGACACGTGGGCTAAAGCCGCCGGAATGGGATACCACTGGCCTATTCGGCAATGCGCTCGGCTTTGAAGGACGGCTCAGCTTCGGCTTGATTGGGCACCGGGCTTCGTCCCTTTTCCTGGAACAGGTATCGCTTTCCAACTTCGCTGGCATCGTCATGATGTATATGTTGTATTTCTGGGATGAAATGAAACGCGGAATGAGAATCGTGCTCATCGCCTGCGTGGCGCTCATTCTGCTGACAACAGCGTCGCGCACCATGCTCACCTTCTCGGCCATTTGTGTCGTGGGCTACTTCCTATTCCCGTTGGTGCCGAAGCTAATCAATCTGTTGACCATGCCCCTAATCCTACTTGCCGGCACTATGGTGTATGTGTTGCAGCCAGACGCGAAAGGCGACAATCTCAGCGGGCGCATTGTTCTCACCATGCGTCACATATCCGAGATGGATCTCTATGGGTTCCTCGGCTTTTACGCCGACAAAGCAGCCTTCTTCGCCGATAGCGGCTACGTTTACATCGTCTATGCCGGTACGGTTTTCGGGATGCTAGCCTTCTGGCTGTTTGTGTCGCTTTATCCGGCGGGCGATACTCCCGCACAGCGACGGTTGGCACAGGCATTGCCGATCTTCATGTTCTTCAACCTGATGATCGGGGCAACGCCTGTATTTACAGCTAAGATTGCCGGGCTGTTGTGGCTCCTCGTCGGTCACGCTCGCCACCAAACGGCACCGCGAGCAGATTCCCTTTCGCAGTCTGCCAATGCTGCGCTTCCGCGACAAAGCTTCCAACGTCTCGACTACCCTTGACCCCTCTGGCTTCTGTCGTCGTGCGATACAATTTTTGGGGGATGCGTTGCCGTTGGCGGATGGTTGGACTTGGTCTTCCTAGGATCTCAGCGGCCTGCGTTGTTTGATGGCGAGACTGAGCGTCGAGCATTTCGCAATGTTTGTCCGGGGTTACGTCTGAGTGAGTGCCGGTTATTGGGGCCGGATCTTCTCGCTGGTCCTGCTGTGGGGCTGTTGCAACTTCGTGTGCTGAGTTGCACACATCAAATCAACGTGTTTCAGGCAACTCGTGAGGCAGAATCTGAGATGAACGCCCCCGTGATGATGGCAGGACTTAGACGCATGCTTCTCTGCAGCAGTCTAGCGTCGCTGATCGCCGCCCCCGTACAGGCTGGTCCTGCCGACCTCTGTTTTCGAGGGCTAAATATTTCGGGGGCCGAGTATGGCGAGATCGACGGTGTCGAAGGGGTGAACTTCACCTACCCTTCCGCTGCAACGGTTTCCTACTTTGCCGGCAAGGGCTTCGACACCGTGCGTTTGCCGTTCAAGTGGGAGCGTCTTCAGCCATTCCTCGGCGAAGCCTTCCAGCGCGACGAGCTGGAGCGTCTGAAGGCGAGTGTCGCAAGTCTGAGGGCTAAGGGCTTCACTGTTATTCTTGATCCGCACAACTACGCCTATTATTCGGGCCACAAGATAGGTTCACCGGAAGTCCCCGTTCGACAGTTCGCGCAATTCTGGATCCGGCTGGCCGCCGAGTTCGCGAACGAGGATGGCATCGCGTTCGGGCTGATGAACGAGCCGCATGACGTTGCCCCCTCCGTGTGGCTCGATGCGGCGAACCAGGCGATTGCCGGCATTCGTGCGGTGGGCGCACGCAATCTCGTTCTCGTGCCCGGGACCCACTGGAGTGGTGTCGTCACCTGGGGCGAGGATTTCGGTCGCGGTTCGAACGCCAGCGTGATGCTCGGTGTCATCGATCCGATCGACAACTTTGCCTTCGAAGTACACCAGTACATGGACAAGGACCTGTCTGGCACGAACGAGGCTTGCGTGAATGCAGACCTCACCGTTGATGGTATGGTCAAGCTGTCCGAATGGCTGCGAAGCCATGGTAAGCACGCCTTTCTCGGTGAGTTTGGTGGATCCAAGGATCCGCAGTGTCTCGACGGTTTGAAACGCATGACAGACCAGATGGCCAAGGATTCCGATGTCTGGCTTGGCTGGACCTATTGGGCCGGCGGCGACTGGTGGTCTGAAGAGGAAGGCAACAATATCCAGCCGACGGCGCAGGGTGATCGCGCACAGCTCTCCGTTCTTCTTCCCGCGCTTGAGCCGGCTTCCCCAGATCCCGGTTCCTGTGTGCGTATTCCGCCTGCAGGCTAAGACTTAATTAACCGTAAATACTCATAGTTCGGCAAGAAACGGGCGTCTCGCGGACCTCCGCGGGACCTCTGCATGCATGGGCAAGACAATCGTGAAGGATTCAATCCAAGGGATGGCCGAATTCATTTCCCGACACCGTGACACGGTCGCGCCGTCCATGTCCCAGGTCGGTGGGGCATCTGTCAGCCTGCGTCGCTATCTCGACACGACCCTCGAAGAGGAGGGCAGCGCAGATCGCCGCGCTCGCCGTCCGCTGACCATGGACGACATCGAGCGGCGCACCCGTGAACGGTTTGGTTGGCACGATGCGGATGAGACTGAAGCCTGTGAGAATGAGCCCCGCCTATCTGCTCGCGATACCTTGCCCGTCGATCGCCCGACCGTGTCACAGCGTGTGGATGCCGGTTCCGGTGTGCCGCCTGTCATCGACCTGAAATTCGTCGTGCTTGCCGCGTGGAAACATCGCAAGGCCGTGCTTGCGGCCGCGCTTGTCTGCGCGCTTCTCGGCGGTGTCATGACGACACTTCTGCCCAAGCGCTACAGCGCGACCGCGACACTCTATTTCGATCCGCAGAAGCTCGCGATCGAGCTCGTGGAAAGCGACAGGCCCACGTCGCCGGAAGTGCTCAATGCCACGATCGACAGCCAGACCCAGATCATCACCTCGCGCACCGTTCTGGAGACGGTTGCCACCAATCTGAAGCTCACGGCGGATCCCGAATTCCTCGGCCGGCCTTCCGACAATGCTGCAATAGATTTGAACAAGGTCATTTCCGGTTTGCAGAAGCAGGTCGTGGTGTCGCGTCAGGAAGGCACCTTCATCTTCCAGGTCAAGGTGACGACTGCGGATGCGGATAAGTCGGCGGCAATCGCCAACGCCCTCGTTGCTGCCTATCTCAAGGATAGCCGTGTCAATGCCGAAGATAGCTTCGGTAGCGTCAATACAAGCCTGGTCAACCAGCTGACTGAGCTTCGCAAGGCTGTCATCGCCGCCGAGGCCGAGGTTCGCGACTTCACGTCGAAAAACGACCTCTTTGCCGTGGGGGGTGACCAGATTGCGGACAAGCGTCTGCAGTCCCTTGATGACCTTCTCGTCGCGGCGCAGCAGAAGATCATCGAGGCCAAGGCGCAACTCGACACCGTGTCACGGCTCGACATCAACGATGTCCTCGTGGGTGACGCGGCAGCATCCCGGACACTTGGAGATCTGCGGAACCAGTATGCGGGCCTCTCTGCCAATGTGAGCAGCCTGACGGAACGTCTCGGCCCGCGGCATCCGCAGTTGCAGTCGGCCAAGGCTTCGTTGACGGATATCGAGCGACAGATCCGCCTCGAACTGGAGCGCATGGTGGTCGCTGCCCGCAGTGCCTACGAATCGGCCCAGAAGGAAGAAGCCGACCTGCTCAAGGAACTCAATGTTCAGAAGGCATCGCAGGCCACCAGCTCGACAGCGCTCATCGAACTCAGCGAGCTTGAGCGCAAGGCCAAGGCCGCGCGCGACGTCTATGAGGCAGTGCTCAAGCGCAGCGAGGAAACAGCGGCCGAAATGAGCCTCTATTCCAGCAATGTCCGCATCGTCGCCGAGGCCTTCCCGCCCCAGGTGCCCGATGGCCCTGGCCGAAAGGTGCTGCTCGTGGCCGGCACCTTCGGTGGTGGGCTCCTTGGTCTTGGTCTGGGGATTTTTGCGGCGGCGGCTTTCGCCCTCTACCGGCAGATCAACACGCGGTCGCGATCCTCCGGCGCCTAGCGAACCTGTCTTTTGATCCCGGCCCCACTGATGGCGCTGCTTCGGTCAGCAAATCGTTCCCAGCGCTGTCGGTCCGTCCTCCTGAGCGTTACTCGATGACTATGGCCCTGAAATCGTTCACGTTCGTACCCGTTGGTCCGGTTATGAACAGGTCGCCGATCGCTTCGAAGCCGCTATAGCTGTCGTTTTCCATGAGGAGTCTGCGCCCATCGAAGCCTCTGGCCGTGAGACGTCGGATCGTCTCGCCGTCGACGAAGGCACCGGCGTGATCTCCGACGCCATCGATGCCGTCTGTATCGGCAGCAAGAGCCGTGACCGGCAAGCCGGCACTGGCCGTTGCAAAAGCCAATGCGAACTCGCTGTTGCGTCCGCCGCGTCCGCCCTTGCCACGCAGTGTCACAGTGGTTTCTCCACCAGACAACAGAACAGCTGGTGTCTGGAACGGGCGTCCACGACTGACGATTTCGCGTGCTATGGCTGCATGGACGAAACCCACGTCCCGGCTTTCTCCTTCCACCGAATCCGACAGGATATGGGTTTCAAAACCGTGATCGCGCGCCACTCTCGCGGCAGCTTCAAGGGAGACGCTGGCGGACGCGATGACCCGATGTGTATTGCGGGCGAAGGCGGGATCCTCTGGGACTGGTGCGTCCGCGGCTGGTGATGCCAAATGCGCGAGCATCTTTGGCGTGAGTGGAAGCCGATAGTTCTCCACGATCGCCAATGCGTCATAGCGTGTAGTGGGATCCGGAACGGTTGGGCCTGATGCGACAAAGGCTGGATTGTCGCCGGGAATGTCCGATACGATCAAGCTTGCCACCCTTGCTCGCGTCGCAAGCGCGAGGCGGCCCCCCTTGATGGTGGAGAAATGCTTGCGCAGCACGTTCATGGCGGAGATCGGCGCGCCGGACGCAAGGAGTATCTGGTTCAAGGCAATTTCATCATCGAGGGCAAAGCCCGCAGGAGGGGCGGGTAGGAGCGCCGAGCCTCCGCCGGAAATCAAGGCAATGACGAGGTCGTCCGGACTGAGAACTGAAACGAGCTCAAGCAGGCGTCGAGAAGCTGCAAGTCCGGCTGCATCGGGAACCGGATGTGATGCCTCCACCACTTCGATGGAGCGGGTTTGACATGCAAATCCGTATCTGGTGACGACGAGCCCCTCGAGTGGTCCCTGCCATACCGTTTCGAGCGCTGCTGCCATTTGGGCTGCGCCCTTGCCGGCACCGACCACGACGGTGCGTCCGCCTGCCGGCTGCTTTGGCAGATGGGCTCGAATCCCGACGAGGGGATCCGCCGCGTCCACCGCAGCGCGGAATAACGTCTCCAGCAGTTCGCGATGCTTCATCGTGCGGCCGTCCCGGTCCCATCGTGAGGGTGAAAATGCCAAGGCCTATCCGAGCCGCAGGCTGCTCACGCTAACCATAATAGAGGAACCTTGTCCGCTGAGGAATGACACAAGCAACTGCTGGAGGCGATTTGATATACCAGCCCCAGCGCTGACAGCTCCGAAGGTTTCAGCACCATTGTCGAGCCGACCGCCAGTGCGGGAGCAGACTTCCACGAAGCCATGAGAAGAGGAGAGTTCCACGTGGTGAGCGCACCTGCCACTCCTACGGGCTCCAGCTGCGCGCTTGACTCCTGATGCCTGAATATTTACTACTGATGAAATTCATTTTTCGTCAGTAGTAACATTCATGACCCAGAACGCTCTTTCATCTGCCGACACTGCGGACACCGCCACGCGCATTCTTGAGGCTGCGGAGGCGCAGTTCCGCCATTACGGCTACAGCAAGACAACAGTTGCAGATGTTGCGAAGGCACTCGGCATGTCGCCGGCAAACATCTATCGCTTCTTCGCCTCGAAGGCGGAGTTGCTGGAAGGGGTTTGTGCGCGTCTTCTCGGACAAAGTCAGAAACTCGCCGAGGACTGTGCCGCCTTGCCTCTGAGTGCCGAGGAGCGACTACGGCAATACACAATGGCCCAGTTTCAGTTCACCGTGACAACCATGATGGACGAACGTAGGGTTCACGAGATGGCCGTGGCTGCGATCGAGCAGAGCTGGGGCGTCATCGACCGGCATATCGACGAAATCCAGGCGATCCTTGCCCGAATCATTGCCGAGGGCATGGAGGCCGGTGAGTTCACAAAGGGTGACCCAGCGCATGCCGCCCGCTGTTTCGGTGCTGCGACTTCACCACTGCATCACCCGCAGATGGTTGCGCAATGCATCGGCAAGGACAATCGGGCGCAGCCCGAAGATCTGACTGAATTCGCCATCCGAGCCCTCAAAGCCTGACACGCCCCGCCGGGGAGGAAGCTACTATGTCCGCCACTGTCCGTCTTTCGAAGATCGCACTGCCGTTGCTGTTCGTCCTTGGTCTTTCAGCCTGCACCGAAGGAGGGGCCGAGGTTGTTGAGGAACCCGATCTTCGTCCCGTGAAGGTGATTGAGGTCGAAGCACCGTCGACCGCGCGCGAACTGCGCTATTCCGGCACCGTCAAGGCCCGTAGCGAAGCTGCTGCCGGCTTCCGTGTGGCGGGTAAGATCATCGAGCGCCATGTCGATATCGGTGATCGTGTTGCCCCGGGTGATTTGCTCGCCCGTATTGACGTCACAGACTATCAACTTCAGGTCAGAAGTGCAGAAGCGAGCCTGGCTGCCGCCGAGCGTCAGCTCGAGACGGCTGATTTCGCCTTGAAGCGTGCGGATGCCCTGTACCGGCAACAGGTCACGACCAAGGCCCAGCTTGAACAGGCCCAGCTTAGCTTCAACCAAGCCCTCGCTACCCGCGACAGCCAGCGCTCCTCGCTGGAGCAGGCCAGAAACCAGGTGGCCTATGGTGAATTGAAGGCGGACAAGCCCGGCATCGTGACCACGATCAGTGCTGACGCCGGCCAGGTCGTTGCCGCCGGAAGCCCCGTCGTTACGGTTGCGGCCGATGGTGAGAAGGAGGTCCTGATTGCGGTCCCGGAAAATGAGATCTTTGCCTTTTCACCCGGCAAGGATGTCGATGTCGGTTTCTGGTCAAAGGACGGTCTGACCCTGAAGGGTACCGTGCGTGAGGTCGCAGGGAGTGCCGATGCCACGTCACGAACCTTTGCCGTCCGGATCGCGCTGCCAGATGATGCTGCGGTCCTGCTGGGCATGACGGCGCGCGTCACGGCGATGGCGCCTTCCGACAAGAGCCTGTTCGAACTGCCGCTTTCTGCCCTGACCCGTGATGCGGCAAAGCAGACCATCGTCTGGACAGTCGACAGGATCAACGCCACCGTTCATGCTCGCCCCGTGACCATCGATACCTTCTCGGATAGCGGGATCGAGGTTTCGGCTGGCCTGAATGCGGGCGATCTCGTGGTCGTGGCCGGAACCCAGTTCATGGCGGAAGACTTGAAGGTGAAACTTGACGACGAGGCATTGTCGCGCGCAGCTGTCGCCGATCCCTCGTCTGTTGCGCCTGCTGCAACCACCCGTTGAGCCCAAGGCCCCTCATCGTTGAGATCAGAACATCATGAACAATTCTCCTGCCGACCCGGGCTCTTTCAACCTGTCCCGCTGGGCGATCGGCCATCCAAGCATCGCTCGCTTCCTGTTCGGTCTGATCATCCTCACCGGTCTCTTCGGTCTGATGCGGATGGGGCAGAAAGAGGACCCCGATTTCACCTTCCGTGTCATGGTTGTACAAGCCTTCTGGCCCGGCGCATCGCTGGCCGACATGCAGGACCAGGTGGTCAACAAAATCGAGCGCAAGCTGCAGGAGACGCCCCATCTCGACTGGGTCAAGTCCTACACGCGGCCGGGTTCCGCCATCATCACACTGCAGGTCAAGGGCAATACCGATGCGGCTGACGTTGCGGACGCCTTCTACCAGGTGCGCAAGAAGGTTGGCGATATCGAGAACGAACTGCCTGAAGGCCTGCTTGGGCCCTATTTCAACGACGAGTTCGGGGATACCTACATAACGCTTCATGCCCTGACAGGCGACGGCTACAGCTATCCGGAACTGAAGCAATACGCGATCCAGGCGCGCGACGTGCTTCTCTCTACGGAAGGGGTCGAGAAGGCGGTCATCCTCGGTGATCAGCCGCAGAAGATCTTCATCGAGGTGTCGTCCAAGGCACTCGCCGAGCGTGGCCTGACATTTGCGGATCTGCAAAACGCCCTGTCCGGCCAGAACGCCATCGATGCTACAGGTGTGATTGACACGGGGTCCCGCTCCGTCCGCATTTCCGTGGACGGCGGCTTTTCTGCTGCCGACGACATCCGCGAACTCAGGCTCAATTCCGGAAGCCAGGTGACCCGTCTCGGTGACATCGCGACCATCACCGAGGGGCTCGAAGATCCCTATCAGCGCAAGTTCCGTTTCAACGGAAAGGATTCCGTGCAGGTCGGCGTGGTGATGGCGCAGGGCTTCAAGGTTACCGACGTCGGTGGCTCCGTGCAGCAGACGCTTGACCGCTTTGAGGCGACGCTGCCGATCGGACTGGAGGTGTCGCAGATTTCCAACCAGCCGGAAGTGGTTCGCGAGGCGATCGGCGAGTTTATGAAGGCGCTCGGCGAGGCTCTGCTGATCGTGCTTGTTGTCTCTTTCGTGTCCATCGGTTGGCGCTCGGGTCTTGTTATCGCGGTCGCCATTCCATTGGTTCTCGCTGGCACCTTCGCCGTGATGTACGAGTTCGGGCTCGACCTGCAGCGGATCTCGCTCGGTGCGCTGATTATCGCGCTGGGCCTGCTGGTCGATGACGCGATGATCGTCGTCGAGATGATGGAACGAAAGCTGGAGGAGGGGCTCGACAAGCTGGATGCCGCAAGCTTCGCCTATTCCTCGACCGCCTTCCCGATGCTGACCGGCACACTGATCACCACCGCCGGCTTCATCCCCGTCGGCTTTGCCGAATCCACTGCCGGTGAGTATGTTCGATCACTCTTCTATGTCGTCGGCATATCGCTGATCATTTCGTGGTTCGTTGCGGTCTATTTTACGCCGTGGCTCGGCTACATGCTTCTGAAGCAGCGTCATCACGGGGGCAGCCATCAGGACATCTTCGATACAGCCTTCTATCGGCGTTTGCGGTCGATCGTTTCCTGGGCAGTCAAGCACCGGATCATCGTCATCTCGTCGACCCTCGTTGTTTTCGTGATCAGCCTCTGGTCCTTCCAGTTCATTCCGAAGAACTTCTTTCCGCAATCGTCTCGGCCCGAGATTCTTGTCGACATGTGGTTGCCTGAAGGCACCTCGATCAAAGAGGTCGAGGCCGAAGCGAAACGTCTTGAGGCGACACTCCTGACAGACGAAGATCAGCGGTTTGTTGCGACTTATGTCGGGGAGGGGGCGCCTCGTTTCTTCCTGCCGCTCGACCAGCAGCTCCGCAATCCCAACTATGCGCAGCTTCTTGTGATGGCGAAGGATGAAGACGCCCGCGAGCGCCTGATCACCAAGCTTCGTCTGACGCTCGCCGAGGACTTCCCCTCCGTGCGCGGCAAGGTCGATCGCCTGTTCCTGGGGCCTCCTACCGGTTGGGCAGTCCAGATGCGCGTGAGTGGACCGGAGCGAGATGAGGTGCGCCGCATCGCGGATCAGGTGAAGGCGCGTTTCAATCAGAACACGCTTCTCCAGGCCGTGCACGACGACTGGCTAGAGCCGGTTCCGGCGATGACACTCGTGGTGGATCAGGATCGCGCACGTGCGCTCGGCGTCTCCTCGCAGCGCCTGCGCCAGATGTTGCAGGCTACGATGAGCGGGGCTCCGCTCGCCGATGTCCGGGCCGGAGAAGAAACGATTTCGATCGTTGCCCGGGAGCCTGAGGAAAGCCGCAGGCTTCTCACGGCGGTTAACTCGATCTATGTGCCGACGGATCTCGGCGCGTTCATCCCCCTGTCGCAGATCGCCAAGGTTGTTCCGACCCTGGAGCAGGGGATAGAATGGCGCAGGAATCGCCTGCCGACGATCTCCGTTCGCGCAACGGTGCCCGATGACGTTCAATCCAACGACGTCACGCTGAAGATGTTCGAGGAGATTAAGCCGCTGAGGGACAGCCTGCCGGCAGGGTACTCGATAGAGATCCAGGGTGGTGCGGAAGACAGCGCCGAAAGTCAGAATTCGATTGCCGCCAAGGCACCGATCATGTTGCTCGTCATCGTTGTCCTGCTGATGATCCAGCTGAAACATTTCGGCAAGGCGATGCTGGTGCTCGCCACAGGCCCGCTGGGCATTATCGGTGCTGCTGCGGCACTCCTGATCTCCGGTGCGCCCTTCGGATTCGTCGCCATCCTCGGTGTTATCGCGCTTCTCGGCATCATCATCCGCAATTCGATCATTCTGATCGATCAGATCGATCAGGATATCGAGGCAGGCATGGACAGGCGCGAAGCGATCATCGGCTCCGCGGTCCGGCGTTTTCGACCGATCATGCTGACGGCACTGACTGCGGTGCTCGCACTGATCCCGATTTCGCGCGGCATTTTCTGGGGGCCGCTCGCCTATGCGATGATGGGTGGAATTCTTGTCGCGACCGTTCTGACGATCCTCGTCTTGCCGGCCGCTTATGCCTTGTTCTTCGGTCGCTCTCCCCACAAAGCGTGACCGAGTGGGAGGAGGAGGGGATCCCCAAGCCTCTCCTCCTCTCTTCCTTTGCCGCCCTTGTTCTTCGCCTGATGTCTCTTGATCCGTGTTTGCTGATTCAATTTTTTGACTGATTGATAAAATTTTCGGACCTTGCTAGATAGCGTCCGCACACCGCAAAACTGTTTTCTGTTTGCGACGCAGCATCCGTCTGGGTGCTGAATCTGTTGATTTATGCAAAATCTCTAATTTTCAATAGGTTGGCCAGAGAGGTGTTGTATTGGTGGAATTTTCGCGCTGACTTTATGCAAATATGGCGAAAACCAGACCAATTCTGTGGCCGAATTGAGCCGAATCTCTCTTTACAACGTTTCCGAAGGCGATATGACACTGCAACAGTGATCGCACGGAGTCTTTTTGCCGCTTGTCAAAATACGACGCCGGCTGGAGGCCTCTTCAGATTGCCGGAAGACCGGTTGAAACCCGGCCTTCTCAAAACACGGGCGCGATCCACGCGCCGCGGGACCAAAAGAACCGGCGAGGACGGTCGTCCTTCGCCTTTGGGAGACTGCTCATGAAAACCAAGTTCGCACTTGCTGCCGCAGCGCTTGCCGCGGCGACCTTCCTGTCGGGCGCCGCCAGCGCCAAGACCTTCGTTTACTGCTCGGAAGGTTCGCCCGAGGGCTTCGACCCCGGCATGTACACCGCTGGCACCACCTTCGATGCCTCCGCCCATCCGGTCTACAGCCGTCTGATGGAATTCAAGCCGGGCACGACGGAAGCCGAGGCTGGTCTCGCCGAGAGTTACGAAGTCAACGCCGAGGGCACCGAATACACGTTCAAGCTCCGCCCGGGCGTCAAGTTCCACACCACAGAATTCTTCACGCCGTCGCGTGAGCTCAATGCTGACGACGTCGTCTTCTCGCTGGAGCGTCAGCTGAAGGCCGATCACCCGTGGAACCAGTATGTTGCCGGCACGTCCTGGGAATATGCTGCAGGCATGGGCTTCCCGGAACTGATCAAGTCGATCGAGAAGGTCGATGACATGACGGTCAAGTTCGTCCTGAACCGTCCGGAAGCGCCGTTCATCGCCAACCTCGCGATGCCCTTCGCTTCGATCGTTTCAAAGGAATATGCCGACAAGCTCGAAGCCGAAGGCAAGAAGGAACAGCTGAACCAGATGCCGGTCGGCACCGGTCCGTTCTCCTTTGTCGGTTACCAGCAGGACGCCGTCATCCGCTACAAGAAGAACGCCGACTACTGGGGTGGCGCACCGAAGATCGACGATCTCGTCTTCGCCATCACCACGGATGCCGCCGTTCGCTACCAGAAGCTCAAGGCTGGCGAATGCCACCTGATGCCGTTCCCGAACGCTGCCGACGTCGAATCCATGAAGTCCGATCCGGCTCTGACCGTGATGGAGCAGGAAGGCCTGAACGTCGCCTACCTCGCCTACAACACGACCCAGGCGCCGTTCGACAAGCCGGAAGTCCGCAAGGCGCTGAACAAGGCGATCAACAAGGAAGCCATCGTTGACGCCGTCTTCCAGGGCATGGCAACGCCGGCCAAGAACCCGATCCCGCCGACCATGTGGTCCTACAATCAGAGCACCCAGGACGACGCCTACGACCTCGACGCTGCCAAGAAGGAACTCGAAGCAGCCGGCGTCAAGGATCTCTCCATGAAGATCTGGGCCATGCCGGTTTCGCGTCCCTACATGCTGAACGCACGTCGCGCCGCTGAAATCATGCAGGACGACTTCGCCAAGATCGGCGTGACCGTAGAGATCGTGTCCTATGAATGGGCCGAATACCTCGACCGCTCGAAGGCCAAGGATCGTGACGGCGCCGTCATGCTCGGCTGGACCGGTGACAACGGCGATCCGGACAACTTCCTCGACACCCTGCTCGGCTGCGAAGCCGTGGGCGGCAACAACCGCGCTCAGTGGTGCAACGAGGAGTTCAATGCGCTGGTGAAGAAGGCCAAGGTCACGTCCGACCAGGCCGAGCGCACCAAGCTCTACGAAGAAGCCCAGCTCGTCTTCAAGCGCGAAGCGCCGTGGGCGACGATCGACCACTCGCTCTCGGTTGTTCCGATGCGCAAGGAAGTCTCCGGCTTCGTCCAGAGCCCGCTGGGTGACTTCACCTTCGAAAACGTCGACATCGCCGAGTAATCGAAGCCGCCACTCTTCCGCCGCGGGCTTTGGCCCGCGGCGTTTGTCGTTGATGCGCAAATCTCGCGCCTCATGCCCGAGGGCTCCACTGAAGTGGTTCGGGCAAACGTCAGCCGGCCATGGGGCGGCGGTTCGACCTTCAAAAGACAACAACAGGTCTCACTCATGTTTGGCTTTCTCCTGCGACGGCTCGCCGTCTTGATCCCGACCTTCATCGGTGTCTCGATCATTGCCTTCGCCTTTATCCGGCTTCTTCCCGGCGATCCGGTTGCGCTGCTGTCCGGCGAGCGTGTCATGTCGCCCGAGCGCCATGCCCAGATCAGTGCCCAGCTTGGCCTCGATCGTCCGATCGTCACACAGTATTTCGATTATCTCGGCGGCGTTCTGACCGGTGATTTCGGCACATCGATCGTGTCGAAGAGCCCGATCATCGACCAGTTTTTCGCGCTCTTCCCGGCAACCGTGGAGCTGTCGCTCTGCGCGATCCTGATTGCGATAGCGCTCGGCGTCCCGGCCGGCATCATTGCGGCGATCAAGCGCGGCTCCTTCTTCGACCAGACCATGATGGGCATCGCCCTCGTCGGCTATTCCATGCCGATCTTCTGGTGGGGCCTGCTGCTGATGATCCTGTTCTCCGGCATGCTGCAATGGACACCGGTCTCCGGCCGCATCTCGCTGATGTTCTTCTTTCCGCCGGTCACGGGTTTCATGCTGATCGACAGCCTGCTGTCCGGTCAGAAGGGTGCCTTTGCCTCTGCCGTGAGCCATCTCATCCTCCCGTCGATCGTACTGGCAACGATCCCGCTCGCAGTCATCGCCCGCCAGACGCGCTCGGCCATGCTCGAAGTGCTTTCGGAGGACTATATCCGCACGGCCCGCGCCAAGGGACTGTCGCCGATGCGCGTCGTGGGGCTGCATGCACTGCGCAACGCCATGATCCCGGTCATCACCACGATCGGTCTGCAGATCGGCGTCATGCTTGCCGGCGCCATCCTCACCGAGACCATCTTCTCCTGGCCGGGCATCGGCAAGTGGATGGTCGACAGCGTGTTCCGCCGTGACTACCCGGTCATCCAGGGAGGCCTCCTCCTGATTGCCGGCATCATCATGGTCGTGAACCTCATCGTCGACCTGCTCTACGGCCTGATCAACCCGCGCATCCGCCACTAGAAGGATAAAATCTGATGGCAGAGACAATCAACAGCCAGCCGGTGTCGAGCGCGCAGCTGCGCCGCCAGATGCTCGCCGAGTTCTGGTTCTACTTCTCCGAAAATCGCGGTGCCGTGATCGGCCTCGTCGTTTTCGCCGCTCTCGTGCTGATCGCCGTCTTCGCCGACGTGATCGCGCCACACTCTCCGTTCGAACAGTATCGCGATGCGGTGCTGCTTCCCCCGGCATGGCTGGAAGGCGGCAACTGGAGCTATCCGCTCGGCACCGATCCCGTCGGACGCGATATCCTTTCACGACTGATCTACGGCTCGCAGTATTCGCTCTTCATCGGCGTCTTCGTGACGACGCTGTCGCTGACCACGGGCATCATCATCGGCGTCATCGCCGGCTATTACGGCGGCTGGCTCGATACGGCGATCATGCGCCTGATGGACATCATCCTGGCCTTCCCGTCGCTGCTCCTGGCACTTGTCCTCGTCGCGATCCTGGGTCCCGGCCTGACCAACGGCATGATTGCGATCGCGCTCGTCCTCCAGCCGCATTTCGTCCGCCTGACGCGTGCTGCTGTCATGACTGAGAAGACACGCGACTATGTGACGGCGGCCCGTCTCGCCGGTGCAAGCCCGCTGCGCCTGATGTTCAAGACCATCCTGCCGAACTGCATGGCGCCGCTGATCGTCCAGGCAACGCTGTCCTTCTCCAACGCCATCCTCGATGCAGCCGCCCTCGGCTTCCTCGGCATGGGCGCCCAGCCGCCGGCTCCCGAATGGGGCACGATGCTCGCCGAAGCACGCGAGTTCATCCTGCGCGCCTGGTGGGTCGTCACCTTCCCGGGTCTGGCGATCCTGATCACCGTTCTCGCCATCAACCTGATGGGTGACGGCCTGCGCGATGCGCTCGATCCCAAACTGAAGAGGTCCTGATCATGGCACTTCTCGATATCCAGAACCTCACCGTTCAGTTCGAGACGGCAACCGGCTGGTTCAAGGCCGTCGACGGCGTGTCGATGTCGGTCGAGCCGGGCGAAGTGCTTGCCATCGTCGGCGAAAGCGGCTCCGGCAAGTCCGTCGCCATGCTCGCAGTCATGGGCCTTCTGCCCTGGACGGCCAAGATCACCGCCGACAAGATGGAATTCCAGGGTCGCGACATCCAGAAGATCTCGGCCGCCGAGCGCCGCAAGCTGATCGGCAAGGACGTGGCGATGATCTTCCAAGAGCCGGTTGCCAGCCTCAACCCCTGCTTCACCGTCGGCTTCCAGATCGAGGAAGTCCTGCGCCTGCATATGGGCCTCAGCAGACAGGACTGCCGCGCGCGCGCCATCGAACTGTTCAAGCTGGTTGGCCTGCCGGATCCCGCCGAGCGGCTGAACCATTTCCCGCATCAGATGTCGGGTGGTCAGTGCCAGCGCGTGATGATCGCGATCGCGATCGCCTGCAATCCGAAGCTCCTGATCGCCGACGAGCCGACCACGGCCCTCGACGTGACGATCCAGAAGCAGATCCTCGATCTCCTGATGAAGCTCCAGGCCGAAACAGGCATGGGCCTCATCATGATCACCCACGACATGGGCGTGGTGGCCGAGACCGCAGATCGCGTCATCGTCCAGTACAAGGGAAAGAAGATGGAAGAAGCCGACGTGCTCTCGCTCTTCGAAAACCCGAAGAACCCCTATACCCGCGCGCTGCTTTCCGCACTTCCGGAAAACGCCACCGGCGACCGTCTGACCACGGTCTCCGACTTCCTGGCCGCCGCTGAAACAGGAGGTGTCGCATGACCGAAGCGACGCAAACCCCGATGCTCGAGATCCGCGACATCAAGCGCGACTACCGCGTGCCGCAGGGGATGTTCAAGCAGGACAAGATTGTCCATGCGGTGAAGGGCGTCTCCTTCAAGCTCGACAAGGGCAAGACGCTCGCCATCGTCGGCGAAAGCGGCTGCGGCAAGTCCACCCTTGCCCGCATCCTGACCTTCATCGATCAGCCGACGGCGGGCGATCTCCTGATCGACGGCCAGAAGGTTGATACCCGTCCGGGCCACCTGACCGCCGATATGCGCCAGAAGGTGCAGATCGTCTTCCAGAACCCCTATGGCTCGCTCAACCCGCGCCAGAAGATCGGCGACGTGCTCGGCGAACCCTTGCTCATCAACACTAAGATGAGCGCCGCCGAACGCCGCGAGCGCGCAACCGAAATGCTGGTCAAGGTCGGCCTCGGTCCGGAACACTACAACCGCTACCCGCATATGTTCTCCGGCGGTCAGCGCCAGCGTATCGCCATTGCCCGCGCGCTGATGCTCAATCCGAAGCTGTTGGTTCTCGATGAGCCTGTTTCGGCGCTGGACCTCTCGGTCCAGGCCCAGGTTCTGAACCTCCTCGCCGACCTGCAGGAAGAGTTTGGCCTCACTTACGTCTTCATCAGCCACGACCTCTCGGTCGTTCGCTACATCGCCGACGAGGTGATGGTGATGTATTACGGTGAGGCGGTCGAATACGGCACGCGCGATGCGGTGTTCTCCGACCCGCAGCACGAATACACACGCACACTTTTTACTGCGACTCCGCGCGCCGACGTGGAGTCGATCCGCGCCCGGATGGCCAAGCGTGGCAGGGCTGTTCTGTCGGCAGGCTGACTTCGTCAAGAAGGGGGGGACATGCCTTTTCCTGCAGGTCCCTCCTGGCATCACGCCTTGGTGGCTGACTGTTCCGCCGCCTCGGCCAGGATTGCAATCACCTGTTGGCGTACGGCCGGTGGGCTGAGTGTATGGTCGGCGTTTTCCAGCAGGATGTGCCGGAGCCCTGGGAAGTCGCGCTGTCCCGAGAGAGCCTTGCCGAAATAGAGCCTTTGCTGGTCCAGACTACCGTCCGTCCGGCATGAGATGAATGTCACTGGCACCTCACGCGCTGCCAATCGGCGCAATATGCCATAGAGTTGGCCTCGCAACCGGCCGAGCTTGGTCAACCCGCCGAGATAGGGCGACATCGATCGCGAAATCCTGTCCTGTGCATGACTGGCGATGTTCCGGGCTGCGTTGGGAATATCCACTTCGCCGCTGATGATGCGCTTGTAGGTTCCGAGGCTGAAGGCGCGACGCTTATAGTCACTGAGTGGACGGGCTCCCGCCATCAGCAGCGTTTCTACATCTTCGTCGGGATCGAGCACGAGCCGGAGTTGGTTGATCGAGATGATGCCCGCTACCTCCGCATTGGTGGCCCCCGCGTAAAGCGCGGAGTGGGCACCGCTGCAGATGCCGGCCAAAAGGATCGGCTTCGAGGTGAGTGAACGGACATGGCGAATGACCGTATGGACGTCGTAGAGCTGATGATCCGAATAGACGACCTGATCCGGCCCCATGGGGTCGGCAGGGCTTTCGCCGATATTGGAGAGATCGACCCTCAGTGTCGCAATGCCACGGCGCGCAAGCGTGCGTGCCGTATCGACCCAGATGCCCCCCCAGCCGATATGGGAGGCATAGGCCATGTTGAGCAGGATGATCACGGCCTTTTCCGTGTCGGATGAAGGCCTGCAGAAGACGCCGAACAGGTGCGAGTCGATGACTTCAGGTTGATCGGAAAAACCATTTCCGGCAAGCGGCGAAGGCTCGCTCATCGTCAACCGGGGCGCACTTGCTACGGGGGCCGTCGGGAGGGTGCGGGTGAACCACTGGCCGATGGTTTCGATCAACGCCGTGGGGATGGGGGATGTGACCACGCCGTCGAGCATGGCTCCGTATCCGGTGAAGTCCAGGCATTCGACCGCCGCTCCGGCCTGGCCGAGTTCATCGGCCAACTGTCGGTCGATCGCGTTTTCAGGGCGTGCAAGAACGAGTGCAGGCAGCCCCGGCGGGACCTCGTCGATTGGAACCGTCACCTGTTTCATTTCTGCGGCGAGGTTTGCATCCATGATGAACGAGGCGAGCGCCGTCGATCCTGGCGGATAGCCGAAGTCGATGTCTATGCCGTCTTCGATGACCTTCTCACGAAGCGCTACTTCCCGCAGGTAGCGTCGGCCGCTGACGGCGCCAGCTGCCAGTATGTAGCCTGCCAGTCGTTCGTCCTGCCTCCCGGCGAGTATGGCGACCGCAGCGCCGATTCCCATGCCGTAGTAGAGGACCTTTGAGCAGCCTGTGCGGTTTCGTAGCTCCGCTGCTGCCCGAAGAGCGGCATTGACCCATTGTTCGAATGTCGAGCCGTCTCCCGCCGGCAGTGAGTCTCCTTGTCCCGGATAGTCGAAACGGATGGAGGGGAATCCGCGCCTTGCAAGGTCGGCGGCGACCAGCCTGTGAAACTTGACCGTGCAGAGCGCATCGAAACCCCAGGGCGCACAGAAGACCACGCCGGTCGATCCGCCTGCCTCCTGGAGATGCCCGAGCATGCCGTCCATGGTGACCGGCGTGGCCGGGTAAACCTGGGAGGCGGAGCTGAGACCATCGTCTTTGCGCGCAAAATCAGACTGCGTCACGGGAAACTACCATGGATAAGAGGCCGCGGGACGCCAGGACGCGTCCATCGCCACCATTGGGCAAAATCTCTTAACACATTAGCAAAGCGGGCCAGGAAAATGCCACATGCCACGGAGATCCGCCTGACCTGCGGGTATCACCCAAACTCTCACCCGATCGCGTCTCATGGCAGATAGCCGTGGGAGATCTTCGGGCTATCAAAGACCATGGTCGACCGCATGGTCTTGATCTCGGCCAGACGATCGAATTCCTGCCAGATCAGCCGTTTGAAATCTGCCATGTCCCGCACCGAGATCTTCAACAGGAAGTCGAAGTCTCCCGCGACAGCGTGAATCTCGATCACCTCCGGTAACCTGCCCACATGCTCGATGAAACGCTCGCCGACCTGCGGCGTGGTGCGATCGAGCGTGATCTCGACGAAGGCCTGCAGGCCGAGGCCGACCTTTGGTGCGTCGATGACAATCGTCTGCCTGATGATGCCCGTCGCATAGAGACGTGAGAGGCGGCGTGACAGGGGAGCCGCCGTCAGCCCTACGCGCTCGGCGAGCTCGGCGTTGTTGAGGCCGGCATTCTCGATGAGGCAGGCGATGATCTTACGATCGATCCTGTCTAGCGTAACCGTGACCGCTTCCAATATCTGTTTCTTTCATGTTCATCTGCGCAAGCTTCTATCGCAGAATCTGATTTATGCGCAATAGACACACATCAGCGTCCGGTTGCAGGTCCAAATCCGCAGAGACTTTGCGCCGGAAACTTGGTATCCCTCTGTCAGTACAACCGCACCGCCGAAGGTCCGTCATGTTCGAAAAGCTCGCCTCCCAGCCCAATGATCCGCTGCTTGCCCTGATCGGCCTCTACAATGGGGATCATCGTGCCGATAAGATCGACCTCGGCGTCGGTGTTTATCGTGACGAGCAAGGGCGTACGCCGGTGCTCCGCTCTGTCAAGGCGGCGGAACAAGAGCTCCTGGAAAAACAGGAGAGCAAGTCCTATGTCGCACCGGAAGGCGACAGGGTATTCCTTGACCTGCTCTGGGAACTCGTCGGTGGCCATGGGCACGGCAAGTTCGCCGCAGGCGTCCAGACGCCGGGTGGCTCGGGCGCCTTGAGGCTGGCTTCGGATCTCATCGCACGTGCGGGGAGCGGTCGCTTGCATCTGGGTCTGCCGAGCTGGCCCAACCATGCTGGCATCTTTGGCGCGACAGGGCTGAATGTCGAGACCTATCCCTATTTCGACGTGCCGACCCAGGAGATCCGTTTCGCCAGCATGATGAAGGCACTGAGCAGCGCACCGCGTGGCGATGCTGTGCTGATCCATGCAAGCTGCCACAACCCGACCGGTGCTGCCCTCAGCGCCGCGCAGTGGGAAGAGCTCGCGGCAATCATCGCAGAGCGCCGATTGGTTCCCTTGATCGATACAGCCTACCAGGGTTTCGGAGCGGGCATCGAGGAAGACGTCGCCGGTCTCAGGGCTCTCATCGCGGCAGTGCCAGAGGCATTGGTCGCCGTCTCTTGCTCGAAATCCTTCGGAATCTACCGCGAGCGTACTGGTGCCATCTATGCGGTCGCCGAAACGCAGGAGGCAGCGGACACCGCCCGCTCGAATCTCGTCACAATGGCGCGGACCAGCTATTCCATGCCACCCGACCATGGGGCCGCCGTTGTCCGGACGATCCTGTCCACGGAAAGCCTCCGGCAGAACTGGGTCGACGAACTCAACAGCATGCGCGATCGCCTGAACGGCCTGCGCCGCGAACTGGCGGCTGCACTCGGTGACGGCTGGCAACTGGCGCCCCAGATCGCCGAACAGCAAGGTATGTTTTCGCTGCTGCCGCTGAAGGAAGCCGATGTGCTGTCGCTGAGGAAACATCATGGCATCTACATGCCAACCTCCGGCCGTATCAACATTGCGGGCCTGAAGAGCGCGGATATTCCGCGCGTGGCAAATGTGCTGAAACCGCTCCTGGGCTGAGACCATGACCACAACGACCGTGAACCAGGCGGGTGCCGAGCGCCACCGCCTCTATGAAGACGTGCTCGCGATGATCTCGGGTACTATGTTCGTCTCACTTGGAACGCTCATCTACACCGAAACCATGTTGACGGTCGGATCGAGCGCGGGGCTGGCACTGCTGCTTTCCTATGTCAGTGGCTGGGGCTTCGGGGTGATCTTCTTTATCGTCAATCTGCCCTTCTACATCCTTGCCGTGAAGCGTATGGGCTGGGCGTTTACGGCAAGGACCTTCACTGCCGTGGCGCTCGTCTCGGTCTTGTCGAAGCTGAACGGCCAGTGGATCGATTTCTCGCATCTCGACCCGATCTATGCGACCGTGATCGGTGGAGGGTTGATTGGAACGGGCTTGTTGATGCTGTTTCGCCATCGTACCGGCCTCGGCGGCATCAACATCCTCGCCATGTACCTTCAGGAAAGGACAGGGCTGCGGGCCGGCTATTTCCTTCTCGGCGTCGACCTCGCGATCCTTGCTGCCGCATTCTTCGTGCTGCCGGCGGACAGGTTGGCGCTGTCGGTCCTCGGTGCGGCCATCGCCAACCTGATCATTGCCATCAACCACAAGCCCGGACGTTACATGGGCCTCAGCTGATCATGGCTTTGGCAACTAGGTCAGGGCCGCATCGACGATCAAGAGAGGGCGACCCTGGGTGCAGGACTCGATCCTCGCCTCAACATGGTAGACCTCGCGCAGCAGGGCAGGGGTGATCACCTCTCCTGTCGCGCCGCTCGCCACAAGCTTTCCATCGGCCACGACCAGCGCGTGCTCGCAATAGCGCATGGCATGGTTGAGATCATGCAAGGCGATGAGAACGGCAATGCCGGTCTCCTGCGCCAGCCGCTGCATGAATTGCAGGACCTCGATCTGGCGAAACAGGTCAAGCGCCGAGGTCGGCTCGTCCATCAGCAGGATTTCCGGCTTGCGCACGAGGGCCTGGGCGATCGCCACGAGCTGGCGCTGCCCTCCCGACAGGGCGCCGAGATCGCGAAATGCGAGATCCGTGATGCGCAATGACGTCAGAATACGGTCGATCTCAACCAGTTCGTCCTCGGCGACCTTCCAGCCGGAGCCCTGTTTGGAAGCAAGAAGCACGCTTTCATAGACGGTGAGCACGGCGTTGGCGCCGGTATCCTGAGGCATGTAACAGATCGGGCGCAGGCTTTCCTCGCCACTGACATGCACGACGCCATCGCCCTTCAACAGGCCGGCGATCCGCTTGAACAGCGTCGACTTTCCAGCCGCATTCGGACCGATGACGGCTGTCAGCGCACCGCCCGCAATATCGCCGGTGCTGATGTCCGAGAAAACGCGGTGGCGACCATATTGCGCGCCGAGGGCTTCGAGCCTGAGGGCTACCATGCGCGCCTCCTGTTGGTGAAAATGAGGGAGAAGAAGAAGGGGACGCCCACAAGAGCGGTAATCACCCCGATCGGCATGATCGCGCCGGGAATGATCGTCTTTGATACGACAGACGTGACCGACAGAAGAAGTGCGCCGCACAGAACCGATCCCGGCAGGAAGAAGCGCTGGTCTTCGCCAACGAGCATCCGGGCGATATGCGGGCCGACGAGACCGATGAAGCCGATCGTGCCGACAAAAGAAACCGGGATTGCGGCAAGCAGGCTGACCAGCATCATGGTTTCCAGCCGCAGGGCCTTGACGTTGACGCCGAAGGAGGCAGCCTTGTCATCTCCGAGGCGAAGCGCCGTCAGCGCCCATGCACGGCGGGCAAAGAGCGGGACACAGACTACGAGCACGGCCAATGTCACCCCGACCTTGGCCCAGGTGGCCTTGGTCAGTGAGCCCATGGTCCAGAAGACGACGGCAGCGAGCGCCTGTTCGGATGCGAGGTATTCGAGCAGCGAGAGCAGCGCGTTGAACGTAAAGACAAGCGCGATCCCGAGAAGGATGATCGTTTCGACCGTCACGCCGCGAAGCGTCGAGACGCTGTAGATGAACAACGAGGCAAGCATTGCCATCAGGAAGGCATTGATCGGCACCATGTATTGAACGGCAGCGGGAAAGACCGCGACGCCCGCGACAAGGCCGAGTGCTGCACCAAAACCGGCGGCGGCCGAAATGCCAAGCGTAAAGGGGCTGGCCAGAGGATTGGCGAGGATGGTCTGCATCTGCGCACCGGCCAGCGACAGGCAGGCGCCGACCGTCACCGCCATCAAGGCGATCGGCATGCGGATGTCCCAGATGACGACGCGGAGCTGATTGCTTGCCCCTGCCGGATTCCAGATCGTCGAGATGACCTCCGTCAGGCTGTATCGCGCCGGGCCATAGGCCATGTCGACTGCTATGCTGACAAGCAGCGCCAGGAACAGCAGCCCCAGAATGCCGGTGCGGCGCGCAGCGATGGCGCGATAGCGCGAGCGCCCCTCCGCCATTTCGACGCCTTCAATTGCGACCGCCATCAGTTCGTCTCCTCATTCAGAGAGGCAAAATATCCGGATTTATAGGGCACCGGCAGGAACCGCTCGTGAAGGTCCCGGAAGGTTGCCTCCGGATCGAGATCGGCAAAGAGATCGGGATGGAACCATTTGGCAAATTGCTGGACTGCCACGAACTCGTAAGGCACGCCGTAGAACTGGTGCCAGACGGCATGCACATGGCCGGTCTTTACGGCCTTCAGCTCGGGAAACCCGGTGCGCTCCATCAGGGTCTTCAGCTTCGCTTTTGCAGCGGCAGGATCGGCACCGCGACCAACATGGACGAAACGGTTCGTCTTGGATTCAGCCGCCCAGTTCGAGCCGGTGGCAATGTAGAGATCCGGGTCCTCGATGATCAACTGCTCGAGATTGATGTCACCAAACGTGGTCTTGATCACGTCGGCTGCGATGTTGTGGCCGCCGGCCTGTTCAACCATTTCGCCAAAGTTATAGGGACCGAAGCTGCGGCAGCAGCCGTTTTCGGCATCATTGCCGGGAGCTCGCTCGATAAAGACCTTGGGTCGCACAAGATCCGCCACCTTCGCCAGCCTGTCGGTGACCCGTGCCAACTGTTCGCGGCGATAGGCGATCAGATCCTCCGCTCTGCCGTCTGCGCCAAATACCTGGCCCAGGATGCGAATGCTGTTTTCGGTGTTCTTTGCTGCATCAACACGGAAATCGACATAGACGATGGCAATGCCGGCAGCGGCGGCCTTCGCCTCCATGCCGCTTTCAACCGCAACCTTCCGGGATTCGATGTTGAGCGTGATCACATCGGGCGCAAGCATGATCGCAGCCTCGAGATCGAAGGTGCTGTTTGCCACATAGCCGAAGCGGGGAAGGGTCGCGAGCGTAGGGAAGCGCTCGGCATAGGCTTCATAGCTGTCAGGATCCTTGGTGAAGAAGTCATCTCGCCACCCGACAATGCGGTCGAGGAGATGATCGCCGGTCAGAGCCGCGATCGTATGGATCTGCCGGGCTTCACCGACCAGGACACGCTTGGCCGGCAGGTCGATCTCCACCTTGCGACCGGTGATGTCGATGACCTCGGCAGCCAGCACGGGGGAGCCAAAAACGGCTGAAAGGGCGATCAACGCCCCGAGAAACTTCGCCAACATTCTACTGTCATCCTCGAAAGAGGCCGGCACCCGAAAACTAGAGCGGGTGCCGGCGATAGGGTCGTTAGGAGCCTGCCTTCACCGAGGCAAAGTAGCCCGAGTGGTATTCGACCGGCAGGAAGCGCTCATGCATCTCCTTGAAGGTGACGTCCGCGTCGAGATCCTTGAACAGATCCGGGTGCAGCCACTTGGCGATCTGCTGGACAGCAACGAACTGGTAGGGGCTGTTGTAGAACTGGTGCCAGATGGCGTGGACATTGCCATCCTTGACGGCCTTGATGTCGGTAAAGCCGGGGCGCTTCATCAGCTCGGAGAGCTTGCGCGCAGCTTCGGCCTTGTCGGCGCCCGGGCCGACGCCGACCCACTTGCCGCCGGGAACATAGAGCTCCCAGTTGGAGCCGGTCACGATGACCTGGTCCGGGTTCGAGGCGATGATCTGCTCCGGATTGACGGTGCCGAAGGTGCCCGGAATGATGTCCTTGGCCATGTTGATGCCGCCGGCGAGTTCGACCATCTTGCCGAAGTTCTCGTTGCCGAAGGACATGCAGCAATCGTCGGAGTAGCCACCGGCGCGTTCCATGAAGACAACCGGCTTCTTCAGGTCGGACTGCTTCTCAAGCACGTCGGTTACCTTGGCAATCTGCTCGTCATGGAATTTCACGAATTCCTCGGCGCGCTCTTCCTTGCCGAACAGCTTGCCGATGATCCGCATGGAGTCGTCCGTATGTTCCATCGGCTTCTCGCGGAAGTCGATGTAGACGAGCGGAATGCCGACGGCGGCAAGCTTTTCAATATAGCCGCTCTCTTCGGTCGCGGACTTCGCTTCCGTGTTCATGATGATGACGTCGGGCTTCAGCGCAACTGCCTGCTCGATGTCGAAAGTGCCGTCCTTCATGCCGCCGAAGGTGGGGATCTTTTCCATCTCCGGGAATTTCTTCAGGTAGATGTTGTAGCCGTCGAGATCGGCCTTCTTGAAGTCGTCGCGCCAACCGATGACGCGGCCGAATGGATTGTCGGTGTCGAGCGCTGCGGTGAAATAGATCTGGCGACCTTCCCCGAGGATGACACGTTCGACCGGTACGCTGACTTCAACCTCGCGGCCGGTGATGTCCTTGATCTTCACAGTCTCGCCGGCCAGTGCGACGCTTGAAAAGAGGACGAGCGAAATCGCGGCGGCAGAAGCCACCTTCTCCATCTTGAACACGATCAGTTCTCCTGTTTGTGATTGTGCCGTGATCTATGTTTTTATGACTTCCGCAGTCAAGAAATATCTTTTAGAAGGGTTCCAGCCTCTTCGAACCGAGCCGAAAGAACAAAACAATGCAGGCAGTTAGCGCCCTTTCCAATCATGATCTTCGTGACGAAATAAAAGCCTATTGGTCATTGCGGGCAGAGACGTTCGACAACCAGCCGGGACACGAGATATTCTCCGAAGAAGAAAGAGCAGCCTGGCATGCGCTTATCTTGAAGCACCTGGGTCCGGGCGAGGGGAGATCTGCCCTCGACCTCGCCTGTGGCACCGCCGTCGTTTCACACCTGTTGGATGATCTCGGATTCCAGGTCACCGGACTGGACTGGGCGGAGCCCATGCTCGAACGCGCTAAGGCAAAGGCAAAGGCGCGTGGACGGCAGATTCGCTTCCTGGTTGGGGATGCCGAGCGGACCATGGAGGCAGACGAGAGCTATGACGCGATCACCAACCGGCATCTGGTCTGGACCCTGGTCGATCCGCTGGCCTGTTTTCAGGAGTGGCATCGCCTGTTGAAAACGGGAGGCAAGGTGCTGATCGTCGATGGAGATTTCGTCAACACCTCGGTGCTGACCAGAGTCATGAAGCGACTCACGCAGATAGCAGCCAAGCTCGGCCTTGCCCGGGATGCGTTGCATGGTGCACCGAACCGCGACATGGCCGAGACGCATAATCGTATTCTATCGCGCGTACATTTTTCTCACGGCGCGCATGCGAACGCCGTTGCGGAGCTGCTGCGTGCGGCCGGATTCTCGAAAGTCACGGTCGATCAGGACATGGCCGCAATTCATCGGGCTCAACGCAGGAACTTCTCGTTCTTCAAAGGTCTCGAGCGGGCGACCCAGCATCGTTATGCCATCAGCGCGGAGAAGTGAGGAGGCATCTCGTTCGTCGCGGTACAGGTGATCCTCGCTGTGACGAGCTTGTCTTTCGTTCCCGTGGCGGATGATCCGCTGGTAAAGGCTTCCATGTTCTCCGCGTTGGAGGCCGTGGCCCTTGATCGATATCGTCATCCCATCCGGCGCTGTCGGTTCGCTGGCGGCCCAGCCAGAATATCGTTCTTCGCTGCTGAAACTGTGAATGAGTGCGCCGATAAGCCTCTCTTCGCCGGGGCGCTGGCTACAAGGGCCGTATTGGGCACGATGAGAAGGACGATCACGAACGGAAGACATTTCGTTCGACGTCATCGTCATGCCGGTTGCTCTGCATTCCCAAGACCGGTCGATACTCTCGCGACTCCTCAGTCGAGCGGATAAGGCATCGTCTTCGTACACCTCTTGCTCCGAATTGGGGCCGTCCGCAACTCAATCGGTTTACAGATCCTGATATCTGAAATATTAGTATATCAGTTTTGGAGGGGCACATGGTGGAGCGAGACAATGGCGGGCGGCGAACCCGATCCGTGCCGACGGAACACCATCGGGGCCGCACGCGTGCCGGCCGCGCTGCCACCCACATTCACGCTGCGCTTCGCGACCAGATCGTGCGGATGGAGTTGAAGCCGCTCGACATGCTGAACGAAAAGCAGCTTGGCCAGCGTTTTGGGGTCAGTCGGACGCCCGTGCGCGAGGCGCTGTTGCGACTGGCCGACGAAGGTCTCGTCGAAATCTATCCGCAATCGGGTACCTTCGTTGCCCGTATTCCCCGACGAGCCCTCTATGAGGCGATCCTTATCCGTAAGGCGCTGGAAACAACGACCGTCTCGCTTGCGGTTGCGGCTATGCAGGATGAGCGACTGGTCGAGCTGGCCGCCAACCAGACTGCTCTAGAAGCGGCCGCACAAGTCGGAGACATCGCTGCCTTTCATCGGATTGATACCGATTTTCATCAGTTGATTGCCCAAATGGCCGGCTATCCGGGTATCTGGACGGTGATTGCGCAGGTCAAGGTACAGATCGACCGCTACCGCTATATCACCTTGCCGCAGGCGGGGCGGCTCGACCTGGTGATTGCCGAGCACGCCGCAATAATCGACGGAATCAGTCGCCGCGACGGCAGTCAGGCGGTCCTGTCGATGAGCCAACACATCGGTCGGATGACTGAGGAACTGCAGGATATCGAGCATCTCGATCCCACACTGTTCATCGACGAGACCTAGCGCTGCAACAGGCGACTTTCACTACACACTTTGGGAGTTCCATCATGACGTCATCCTTCGACCTTTCCGGCCGTACGGCCATCGTCACCGGCGCCAATACCGGGATCGGTCAGGCCATTGCTGTTGCGCTCGCGGGTGCCGGCGCCGCCGTTCTCGGCGTCGGTCGATCGAGCATGGGGGAAACGCAGAAGATGATCACCGATGCGGGCGGTCGGTTTGCGGCCTTCTCGGCTGATCTCTCGACGATCGAGCCGGTCGATGCCATCATCGAGTCAGCGATCTCGGCCTTCGGATCCGTTGATATCCTTGTCAACAATGCCGGCATCATCCGTCGCGCCGATGCCCTCGACTTTTCCGAGGCCGACTGGGATGCGGTCATGGATGTCAACCTGAAGACGGCCTTCTTCCTCTCGCAGGCGGCCGCCAAACGCATGATCCCGAACGGGCGCGGCAAGATCATCAACATCGCTTCCATGCTCTCGTTTCAGGGCGGAATCCGCATTCCGTCCTACACCGCATCGAAAAGCGGCCTCGCGGGGCTGACCCGTCTTCTGGCCTGTGAATGGGCTGGCAAGGGCATCAACGTCAACGCGATCGCGCCGGGATACTTCGTCACCAACAACACGACGGCGCTGCGTGAAGATCCGAAGCGATCGAGTGATATTCTGGCGCGAATCCCGGCCGGGCGTTGGGGCAATCCGGAAGAGCTCGGTGGTGCTGCCGTCTTTCTTGCATCCGATGCCTCCGCTTATGTCCACGGCACGATCCTGCCCGTCGACGGCGGCTGGCTGGCCCGATAAGCAGGACCGGAATGAGAAACAGGGTGGGCAATATGGGACGGATTGTCTCTATCGGCGAATGCATGGGCGAGCTTTCGGAGGCCGAAGTGCCAACCTTGCTGAACATGGGCTTCGCCGGTGATACGCTGAATACAGCCTTCTATCTTCGCCACAGTCTCGGGCCCGACTGGCAGGTCGATTATCTCACGGCGGTCGGCGCGGACGGTCTTTCAGACAGGATGGTGGATTTCTTCCGGGCAGAGGGAATTGGCACGGACCACATCCGCCGCCTCCCCGACAAGACAATCGGCCTCTACTACATCACGCTCAAGGATGGGGAGCGGAGCTTCACCTACTGGCGCAGCGACAGCGCCGCGAAGAGGCTTGCGAGTGACCCGGAAGCTCTTCGCCGCGCGTTGCAAGGTGCGGACATCGCCTACTGGTCGGGCATCACGCTGGCGATCCTGTCAAACCAGGATCGCCTCGCCTTGATCGAGGCTCTTAGCCACTTTGCCGGTGGCGGAGGCATGGTCGTTTTCGATCCCAATCTGAGACCTCGGCTCTGGGACAACACGGAGGTCATGCGCGGCTGGATTCACCGGGCAGCGGCGATCAGTAATCTCTGCCTGCCCTCGTTTGAGGATGAAGCGACCTGGTTTGGAGATGACGATCCGCAAGCAACGATCAGGCGCTACCGAGCCGAGGGCGTGCGACGGGTTGTGGTCAAGAACGGAGCGGGAGCTGTGACGTTCACGTGCGAAGACGGATCGATTGACACCTTGGGGGTGCCGTCGGCAAAGCGCGTGGTCGATACCACGGCGGCTGGAGACAGTTTCAATGCGGGGTTTCTCGCCGCCGAAATCAATGGCGCGACGACCCATGAGGCGATTGCATCAGGGGCAAGGCTTGCGACAAACGTTATCGGTGCACGGGGTGCCTTGGTGCGGGAGGCGACAGGCACCCAGCGCCTGTTCAACGTTCAGGCGGTAGCGCCGCCGCCGCCAAGCAGAGTGAAATAGAGCCAGGCTCCGACGAAGGCGAGAAGAATGCCGAGCCAGATCAAGGCCTTCCTAAGTGCAGGCGAGATCGTCTTCTTCTGCTTCGGTGCCTCTGGTTCGGGTGGACGCTCGAACTTGATGACGTTCGACATTCTTTGCTCTTTCGTTTTGCGTTCGCCAACGCGTATGCCCTTTACCTGCCATGATCGCAGCGTTGCGACAAGGGTGATGCCCGGTATTCGTCGACGGTAAAGGCGACTGCAGTCGGTATGGTAAACCGTAAGAATTCGACCGGGGCCGTCGTTTCCGGATGCAAAAGGGTCTTCTCACCTGTCGCATTCCTGTCGCCCCCGGGCCTTGAGCTGCAGGAAATACTTGTCGAGGAAGCGGCTCGGCATTAGCGTTCTTCTGCAAGCGAGATGCCGCATGGTGAGTGGAGCGGTGTCCCGCGCCGAAAGCAGGACGGACCAGACTGAACCGAAATGAGAAGTTTCCTTGACCCTTCCGCTCAGGCCGATGTGACATCTGGTCAGGATAGCGACCAGGCCAACCCTTCTCGCAGGATGCAGGGGGTTTCGTCAGCGCATTTCCTGAAGCTAATCGAAGAACGGGGTGCGACCGGCTTCTGGACATGCGACCTCATAACCGGGGAATGCACATGCAGCCCGGGTGTGAGCCGGATTGTCGGTACGGAAACGCCGCAACCGTTCCGTATGGTCGACATCCTTGAACGGGTCCATCCGGAGGACAGGATGCTCTGTGAGGATCTATGGCCGCTGACCCGGTCTGGTGTTCCCGTGAACCGCAATTTTCGGATCATCCGGGGTGACCGGACCGTGCGCTGGATCGAATTCCATTCCGAGGTCGTGCTGGATGCCGAGCAGCGTCCGGCGCGCGCCGTGGGTCTTCTGCACGACGTCACGCTGCAGCACGAGTATCGCCAGACTCTTGATGAAACGCTTGGCCGATATCGGGCGCTGGTCAGTTCCGTCGCCACGATGGAATGGCGCGCTACCGCGAGCGGTGAGCCGATCTTTTCCCACGGCTGGACCGCACTGACAGGACAACTTGAGTCGGATGTATTGCGCGGGAGTTGGGTCGAGGCGATCCATCCCGAGGACAGGCCAGCAATGATCGCGGCATGGGAGCATGCCGTAGCCACGCTGACACCCTATGTGATCAATCACCGTATCCTGCAGGTCAACGGCGAGTATGACTGGTTTCATTCCCGTGCCGTACCCGTCCTTCACAAGGGCGGGCGTTCTCATGAATGGCTGGGGATGATTGTGCGCCACCGGGATTTCGGCAGCCCTGCCACCCACGGCGGCAGCAACACGTGCACACTGACGGCCATGCAGATCCGCGCTGCGCGCGCGATGCTGCAGTGGACTCTTGAGGATCTTTCCCGCGCTTCCGGGGTCTCTGTTTCTTCCATTCGTCGTATCGAGGCCGAGGGGGAGCGTGCCACGCGCCCCAATTCGCTCACGGCCATTCGTGATGCCTTCGAAAGGGAAGGGCTTGCCTTTTCGGACGGCACCGCTGTCTCTCAGCGGCGGCGCCCACCCACTCGGGATTGAAAGGCAAGGCCGACGCTTTCCCTCAGCTCGACAGCCGTGGTGTGGTGATGATCTTCAGGAAGAGTGCGTTCATCGCCGAGGAGATACCCTGGCTCGGGCTGACTTCGAAGTAGAGGCCCGGTGACGCGCAATCCTGCATGCGGTTCGGGATCTCGTCCTGGAAGGGGCTGATCCACTTGTTGTACCAACCGTTGGTCGGAAGCGGCAGATATGTCGTGTAGAGCACGGCGATCCGGTAGCCCTTGTTCTTCAGGGCCTGGCATTGTGTCGTATCGATCGGCTCCTGGCAGCGGCCCCCCGTTGTCTTCTTGGTGCAGCTGCTCGGCTTGTAGGCGTCTCCCACGCCGTCCGAGACGAAGAAGAGGATCTTTTCCGGATTTGCCGCCGAGGAGCCTGTGCCCGCCGTACCCATAAGAGCGCCAATGCTCTTCAAGGCGCGATCGAAATCGGTCTGCTGGTCATTGTCGTAGCCCTGCCAGGGGATCGACATCAGGCCGATCCTGGAGGCCTTGGTTTGTACCTGGTCGAGATCGTCTGTCAGCGATGAGACCTCGAGCAGCTTGGTGTCCTCAGCCTTTTCGCCAAAGGTGTAGACGGCCATTCGGTACTGATTGGGGCTCTTGCGAGAGGATTTTGCGGTATCCATCAAGGCCGCAGTGGCCTGGGCAACGACGTCAATACGGATGGTGACGCCAAGTTTCTTGGCGAGATAATAGTAGCTGTTCTTGTCTTCCACGCCATCCTTGACGATGTGGCAGGCGAAAGCGCACTTGTCGCCGGTATTCTTGACCATCTTGTCGACATCCCCGGGTGTCGCGCCGACGCCCATGGATGGAGTATTGTCGAGCAGCAGATAGAAGTCTCTGAACGTGTCGGTTTGAAAGACCGCTTCCGCCTTGCCGGCAATGGTGACATCTGGTTGTCCCAGAATGCGGGCGAGTGTCGTCGGAACGGTTGCGTCGAACGTGAAAACAGCCTTCAGCTGTGTTCCCGACTTCACCACATCCACATCGAAGTTCTTCAGTTGGTAGTCTTCGGACATCTTCGCGTGGCCCATGAAGACCTTCTTGGCGTCCGCGATGGCAGCTGACAGCTGTCCGTCGGACTGCATCTGCATGGCCTGCATCACGCCGGCAGATACTTCCCCCACCGCAGCGATCGCTGCGGCGTCCGCTGCTGCCTGAAGTGTGGTGCGGACCGTCAGTGCGTTGTTGATGTCAATCGCCAACCCTGCGACGCCTATGATCGGCACAAGGACGAGCGCCGTCATCATTCCGAAGTTGCCGCGCCTGTCGCGCCAAAATTTACCCAGCATAATTCACCCCCAAATTTCTAGGGCAAATTATGCGTTCCTTCTGTAGATTTCGTTGATTTAAATGGTTTACGATGCCTTCCACATTCGTGCGCCAAGCCTCCGCGTGGAAGGCTTCTCAGCCGACCGCCACCTTCTTCTTTGCCGGGGGATTGTCTGAATCATACTGCCGCCGCGCTTCACTGATCCGGCCATGGTGTTCCGCAGTCCAGACGACAAGCGCTGCCACGGGTCCAAGGAGTGACCGTCCCAGTTCCGTCAAGCTGTACTCGACGCTCGGCGGT
>CALSAF010000009.1:0-55256 GCA_943372805.1 Rhizobium sp. Q54 | reverse complement strand
GCTTCCAGCACGAAGGTGTTGAGCGTGAGGCGGGCCTTCGACCCGATGGGACGCGCTTCGATCTGATCAATCTCTCCATCCTCCGCCCCGAATGGGCGGCGCGGCGCGGCTGAGGTACACAATGGAACTCCCAGCCCCGCTCCGCTCTGCCGTCGACCAGATACTCCAAGGCGAGCCCTTGGAACGGCTTGGCAAGGCGAGCGCCATTCTCTCGGATCGCTATCGCCGCGAGGTGCGCGACGGGCGCTTTCACATCGATGATGCGCTGGCCGCCAAGGCCTATCTCGCGACCCGCCTTCCCGCCACCTTTGCGGCGGTCCGGGCAGCGCTCGCCATGGTCGAGGATGCGGCACCGGATTTCCAGCCGGAGTCCCTGATCGATCTCGGCTGCGGTCCCGGCACAGCACTGTGGGCGGCGGCGGATACGTGGAGCAGTCTGGCATCTGCCGAGATGGTTGAGGCGAGTGGCGCGATCCGTAGCGTCGGCGAGAAGCTTGCCGCCTCCGGTAACGTGAAAAGCCACTGGCAGGCGGGTGACGTGACGGGCAAGATCCAGGCGCTTGAGCCCGCCGATCTGGTGACGCTTGCCTATGTGCTGGACGAGCTTCCACCGGCAACCATAGGAACCGTCACGGAAAAACTCTGGGCGCTGACCAAGGGTATGCTCGTCGTCATCGAGCCGGGCACACCGACCGGCTGGCAGCGCATTCTTGCGGTTCGCGACGGACTGCGATCCCTCGGAGCGCATCTCGTGGCGCCCTGCATGCATGCGGAAAACTGTCCGATCGTGGCACCGGACTGGTGCCACTTCTCCCGCCGTGTGGCGCGCTCGCGGGTGCATCGTCTGGCGAAGGGCGCTGAAGTACCGTGGGAAGACGAGAAGTACATATTCATCGCCGCCTCGCGCGAGCCTGTCACGATCCGCGGCGACCGGGTGCTGTCTCCGCCGCGCGTCAATGGCGGTGTCGGGCGGGTCAAGCTCTGTCGGACCGATGGTACGGCTGCCGAGCTGACGCTCAGCAAGCGCGACGGCGACGCCTTCAAGGACATCCGCCGGGCCGACTGGGGCGACCGGCTCGAATTGGGAGATAAGGGATGACCACGCGGCTGACATCCGAGCTTGCCTCCCGCTTCGCGACGATCGCGCTCGGTCATGTCACCCGCGAATATCCCAACCACATCCTGCACGGGCTCGAAGGACCTCAGGATGCGAAGACGCCATCCGAGCTTCATCCGGTCTTTTACGGCAGCTACGACTGGCATTCCTGCGTTCATGGCTACTGGATGCTGGCGCGTCTCTTGCGCCTCCATCCCGAGATGCCGGAAGCGCAGGCGATCCGCGATCTCTTCGCCACGATGCTGGTGCCCGACAGGATCGCTGGCGAATGCGCCTATTTCGACCGACCGATGGCGCGGGGTTACGAGCGTCCTTATGGCTGGGGCTGGTTGCTGAAGCTTGCCGCCGAGTTGCACGGCCATGAGGATGCGCGATGGGGCGAGGCGCTGTCGCCGCTGACGGAGCGGATCGTCCAGCGCTTCCGGGATTTCCTGCCGCTTGCCACCTATCCGGTGCGGGTGGGCACGCATTACAACACCGCCTTTGCGCTGAGGCTCGCAGCCTGCTATGCCGACACTGTCGGAGACACGGCCCTTTTCGAATTGCTGCGCGCCACGGCGCAGCGCTGGTACGGCTCCGACACCGCCTGCCCTGCCTGGGGCGAGCCATCGGGGGACGACTTCCTGTCGCCTGCGCTGATCGAGGCGGAATGCATGCGCAGGCTTCTGCCGGCTGCCGACTTTGCCCGCTGGTTCGACGGTTTCCTGCCTGACATCGCAACCGGCGAACCGCGCACGCTGTTTGCCCCCGCCTCCGTTTCCGATCGCTCGGACGGCAAGATTGCCCATCTCGATGGCCTGAGCCTCAGCCGTGCCTGGTGCTGGGCCTCTCTGGCGGGCACCCTGCCCGACACGGACCCACGCCGACGTGTGATGCTCGAGGCCGCGCATGGGCATCTCGAAGCCGGGATCGCGCATGTGGCCGGCGACTATATGGGTGAACATTGGCTGGCGAGTTTTGCGGTCCTGGCGCTTACGGAGACGGAATGATGAGCAGCCTCCATGACACCGTCGACATCTCAGGCCGCGTGCTCGTCTCGGGCTCGGCCGTGGGCGAGGTGTTGTTCACCGATATGGCGCTCAGCTTCTGGGGTGGCGCCGATGCCGTGACCGGCGAGATCATCGACCGGCATCATCCGTTGAGTGGCGAGCGGCTTACGGGACGTGTGCTGGTACTGCCCACCAGCCGCGGCTCCTGCACCGGCAGCGGCGTCATCCTCGAACTGATCCTCAACGGAAAGGGTCCGGCCGCGATCGTGCTTGAGCATCCCGAGGCGATCATCACGCTCGGCGTCATCGTCGCGGAGGAGGTGTTCGGGCGGTCCATTCCGGTGATTGCTGTCGGCAAAGAGGCATTTGCCGCATTGAAGACAGCCAGGCGGGTCCGGATCAGCGATGCCGTTGCAGGGATTGGCGCAGACATCGCACTCACGGATCAGGACCAGGCCATTCTCGCCGGCGAGCGAGGTGAAGCAGCCGCGGTCGCCATGCGGATCGTGCTCCGGATGGCGGCGCTGGAGGGCGCAAAGGAGCTTATCGACATCACCCGCGCGCATATCGACGGCTGCATCTACACGGGTCCTGGCGGCCTCGCCTTTGCCGAGAAGCTGCGCGATCTCGGCGGTCGCGTCGTGGTGCCGACGACGCTGAACGCGATTTCGGTTGATCACCGCCGCTGGCAGGCGCAGGGTGTTCCGGAAGCTCTCGGCAAACCGGCGGCGGCTGTGGCCGATGCCTATGTGGCGATGGGGGCACAAGCCACCTTTACCTGCGCGCCCTATCTGCTCGACGACCGGCCCGCGCGCGACGAGCAGATCGTCTGGGCGGAATCGAATGCCGTCGTCTATGCCAACAGCGTGCTTGGCGCCCGGACGATGAAATACCCTGACTATCTCGACATCGCGATCGCGCTGACGGGCCGGGCGCCCAAGGCCGGCTGTCATCTGCCGGAGGAGCGCGCACCGCAGGTCCGGGTCACCGTGCCACCGCTTGAGGGTGTCGATGACAGTCTTTGGCCGCTCATCGGCTATCTGATCGGGACCGTCTCGCCAGATGCCATTCCGCTGGTCGAGGGAGTGTCCGGGCATCGCCCGGATACGGACGCTCTCAAGGCCTTCGGGGCAGCATTTGCCACCACCTCGGCGGCGCCGATGTTCCACATCGCCGGCGTGACGCCGGAGGCACTTGAGCCCAAGTCATTCGCAGCCCTCAACCTGCCGACCATCTCACTCACCCATCAGGACCTGCTGCGGGCCTGGCAAGAACTGAACGGTGCAGAGGCCGGCCCGGTACAGCTTGTATCGCTCGGTAATCCGCATTTTTCTGCCACCGAGCTTGCCGCCCTCGCAGCGCTCTGTCGGAACAAGACACGGGCTCCGCATGTGCCACTGGTCATCACCTGCGGGCGCGCGGAGATGGCCAAGGCGGAGGCTTCGGGCGATGTCGCCGTGCTCACGGCGTTCGGCGTCACGCTCGTCAACGACACCTGCTGGTGCATGGTGACCGAGCCTGTCATCCCCGTCGATGCGAAGGTCATCATGACCAACTCCGGCAAATATGCCCATTATGGCCCGGGCCTCACCGGACGGACCATGCGTTTCGGCAGTCTCGCGGCCTGTGTCGAGGCTGCAGTCACGGGCGAGGATCGCGGTACCTTGCCAGTATGGCTCTGAGCATCCCTTCTCACTCACGAATGCATCTTTGCGCCCTTGGTGATCTTGTCTGCGATCTTCCTCTCGGCGCGGAGCGCAAGACCTACAACACGGGCCGTCTCAGGATCGAACTGGGCGAACACCGCACGGTTGTCGATGTCATTGCCGGTCGAGAACATCTCCTCGACATAGAGTGATGCCTTCACCTCACGCTCCAGGGCGCGACGATGGATCGTCTTGAGCGTTTCCCGGTCGCAAGACAACACCACCATTGGCTGGATGCAGAGGGCGTTGTAAACATGTCCGGCGGCATCGCGATATGGCTCGCCGATCAAGCTTGTGTTCGCGCCGACGATGCCGCTGACCAAAAAAGCGGTAACATTGAGTTTCTGCCAGATGAGCAGATCCTCTCTGAGGACGATGACGATTTTGGTGTCGAACATGAAGCACTCCATGGCGGGCTGGACGAAAACTGAAACCGGGCTAGCAGCCACGGTAGGTCAGCGTCTTGAACGTTCGTGCAGCACCGACGACACGCTGGTGACCTCCGAGGACAGCCACGGTATCGAACGCATCGAGGCTCGGTTTTACGGGAACCGCTTCTCGCCGCACCGGCACGATACCTATGCGCTCGGCCTGACCCTGAGCGGCGTCCAGACCTTTTCCTATCGCGGGGCCTCCCGTTTCAGCCTGCCGGGAAATGTCATCGTGCTGCATCCGGACGAAGTTCATGACGGAAGTGCTGGAACAGATGCGGGACTGCGCTATCGGATGATGTATGTGCCGCCCGAACAGGTCCAGGCAGCCAGGCAGGAAGGCGCAGTCTCGCTGCCCTTCGTCTCAGAGCCTGTTTTGGATGATGCCCGTCTGGCGCAGGCGCTTGGCGAGGCACTGGCTGACCTCGACACCCCGATCGGCGACCTTGCCTATGCGGACCTGATGGCGCGGATCGCCGATGGCCTCGGTCGGAATGCCGGTGCCCAGCAGAAGATCGGACCACGGGCCGAACGAGCGGTGCTCGCCGCGCGGGCCTATTTGCGGGACAATGTCAGCAAGATCATCTGGTCGGAAGAGCTCGAGGCCGTCACCGACCTCAACCGCTATTCTCTGGCGCGGCAGTTTCGCCTGGCGACCGGTACAAGCCCACATCGGTATCAAATCATGCGTCGCCTAGAGAACGCAAAACGGCTGATGCTGAAGGGTGTACCGCTTGCGGAAACTGCAGCCGAGGTCGGCTTTGCCGACCAGAGCCACCTGACCCGACACTTCAAGGCATCCTATGGCATTACTCCCGGGCGATGGCTTTCGCTCACCACAGGTCAGCCGGGCATTCACAGTCATTGAAATTTCACCTGATCGCAATCGGTGCGACATGAAGCCTCAATAGCACTCTGGCGTTTCCTCCCTTCCAACAAGGTGACGCCATGACCAAAGCTCTTCTGACGTCTGCTGCTCTCTTCGTTCTCTTCGTCTCCCAGGCCGCGGCCGAGGAGAAGGTTTTCCCCGCCAAGCTCGTCAATCACGCGATCCTGCCGGGCAACACCATCATCGCCGCTCCGGCGGATGCGCCCGCTTATCTCAAGACCTCCGGCAAGTTCTCGACCGCAGACCGCAAGCGTGCGGACGCACTTGGCAGCGTGCCTGGTAAGGATGGCGTGCGCCTGACCGGCCTTTCGCTGCCCTTCGACGGCCAGCCGCTGCAGGGTTTCTCCGGCATCAAGGCCATGGAAGACGGCACATTCTGGAGCCTGTCCGACAACGGCTTCGGCTCGAAGAACAATTCCAGTGATGCCATGCTGATGCTGCATCACCTCACCTTCGACTGGGATGCTGGCACCGTGAAGGTCGAGAAGACCCTCTTCCTGACCGATCCCGACAACAAGGCTCCCTTTCCGATCGCCATGGAAGGTTCTGACAAGCGCTATCTGACGGGTGCGGACTTCGACGTCGAATCCATCCAGCCGGTCGCGGACGGTTTCTGGGTCGGCGAAGAGCTCGGTCCGTATATGCTGAAGTTCTCGACCGAGGGCGTGCTGACCGATGTCATCGCCACCAAGGCCGGCGAGATCGAAGTGAAGTCTCCCGACAATCCAACCCTGGTCGTGCCGGCCAATCCGACCGCCAAGATGCCCGTTTTCAACCTCAAGCGCTCCGGCGGCTATGAGGGCCTCGCCATGTCGAAGGACGGCACGAAGCTCTATGGCTTGCTCGAAGGCCCGCTCTATCTCGAAGACGGTTCGGTTGAAAAGGCCGATGGCCTGACGGCACTGCGCATCATCGAACTCGACGCCGCCTCCAAGACCTGGACCGGCAAGACCTGGCTCTACCCGCTCTCCGAAGGTGGCGAAGCGATCGGCGATTTCAACATGATCGACGACACCACCGCGCTGGTCATCGAGCGCGACAATGGTGCGGGTGTGGGGGACAAGGCCTGCGCCGATCCGAAGGCACCGGCGCCGGACTGCTTTGCCGTCCCGGCCAAACACAAGCGCATCTACAAGATCGAGATGACGGACGACAATGCCGGCAAGGCCGTGCGCAAGATCGGCTATATCGACCTGATGAAGATCGAAGATCCCGACAACAAGAAGCGCCAGGGCGGCGGCGAAGGCTTCTATGACATGCCCTTCGTCACCATCGAGAATGTCGACGTCGTCGATCCGACCCACATCATCGTCGGCAACGACAATAACCTGCCCTTCTCGGCAGGCCGTGCGCTCGATAAGGCCGACGATAACGAGTTCGTCCTGCTCGAAGTGGGCGATTTCCTCACGGCGAAGTAAGCACGACGCCCGCAAGGAAGAGAGCGGGTCGTGGCCCGCTCTCTTTTCTACTTGTTCTTCTGTGTCCTATTCGTAGACGAAAGCCAGCCGCTTGCCCGTCAACTTCGACAGCTGCATCAGGCGTCCGTCCAGTCGCTCGCCGGCAAAATCCTGATAGGACTTCGGGACAACGAATTCGAGATCGAGTTCGGGATTATCCGAGCGGCGGAAACTCAGATTGTGCACCACGCCCGGCATTGAGGCCGAGAAGAGATAGACGACGCGCAGCATGCCGCCGACGAGCTTGGCCCGGTCGAGCAGGCGCTCGGTCGCGATGGCCGCAAGCGGCCCGGTCTGGCCGTCGTCATGCAGGCCTTCGAAGCGGTAGTAGTTGGTGAGAGCGATGAAGGCGCGGCCCGGGTGGGTGATGCCGACGAAGGAAGAGTGGGCAATCACGTTCAGCGCCTGCAGACCGCGATAATCGGGATGGGCGCGCCAGCTGATATCGGCGAGCAGGCAGGCGGCCTGGCGATAGCGGCTTTCCTCTTCCGTCTCCTGGATGTCGAAGAAGGGCATCATGCGCCCCGTCCAGTCGGCCAGTTCGCGGGCATGTTCGGGCGAACGGGCACGCAGGATCGCGAGTTCATCGGCAGCCTCGATCAGCGGATCGAGCGCCTGTTCTTCTTCAAGCAGCAGCGAGTAGAGATAGCCCTCGCGCACGCCTTGCGCCGAAAAGCAGATGCTCTTCGGCTGCATGATCTCGATCACCTCGCGCATGGCGACGGCGCCGAAAGGAATCAGGTTGCGGCGGCTCTTGGATATGGTCGACCAGGCCGGGTCGCGGCTGTTGGCACCCGAAATGATCTCCTCCAGGAAGAAGGCGACCTCGTCATAGGGCAGCTCATAGCCCTGCATCATGTGCAGCGGATATTTGCGGATTTCCATATGCAGCTTGGCGATGTTGCGCCAGGTTCCACCGACCGCATAAAAGGTGCGCCCCTGCCCCTTTTTGAGGAGCGCTGCGTCCGCGACCAGTTTCTTGGCCAGCGTGCGGGCCTTGGGCAGCGAGCCCTCGACGCTTTCGGACAATCTCAAGCCGCCGAGCGGTAGCGTGATGCCCTTGCCGAAGCTCTGGCCGGTTATATCGATGAGTTCGAGCGAACCGCCGCCTAGGTCGCCGGCGATGCCATCGGCATCATGGAAGCCACTGAGAACCCCGAGGGCGGAGTATTTCGCCTCTTCCTCGCCGGTCAGGACCTGCACCTCGTGACCGAGGATCTCCTCGGCACGGGCGATGAAATCGGGACCATTGGAGGCTTCGCGGGCGGCAGCCGTTGCCAGCACATACATACGGGTCGCCTGGGCCTGGTGCGACAGGGCGCGGAAGCGCCGGAGTGCGGCCAGCGCGCGTTCGACACCCTCTTCGTCCATCCGGCCGGTCGTGGCGACACCCCTGCCAAGGCCGCAGAGGACCTTCTCGTTGAAGAGAACCGTCGGCGCGCGGGAGAGCCCCTCATAGATCACCAGACGGATCGAGTTGGAGCCGATGTCGACAACGGAGACAGGGGCGATACCGGGAAGGCGCCCCTGCGCTTCAGATCTTGTCATGAGGTACCAGTGTTATCTTTTCCTGCCGGAAATCAGGCCGGCGATCAGTTTCGGAGCGCTCGATTTCAGTGCTTCTCCGCGACCCGACAGGCTCGGATTGGTCATGAAATAGTGCTGCGCGTTGAAAGGTTCCTCACCCTGCCGCACTTCAATGCGGCGAGACGTGCCGTCGGCCAATATCTCGTAGCTCTGCTGGTTGTCAATCAGGTTGCCCAGCATGATCTGGGACAGCACCTGCTCATGCACAGTGGGGTTAATGAGCGGCACCAGCGTCTCGACGCGGCGATCGAGATTGCGCGGCATCATGTCGGCCGAGCCGATATAGACGAGCGCTTTTTCCGACGGCAGACGGTGGCCATTGCCGAAGCAGAAGATGCGGCTGTGTTCGAGAAAACGGCCGATGATCGACTTCACTCGAATATTCTCAGACAGTCCCGGCACTTTCGGCCTGAGGCAGCAAATCCCGCGAATGACGAGATCGACCTCCACTCCGGCACGGCTCGCTTCGTAGAGCGCGTCAATGATCTCGGGATCAACGAGAGAGTTCATCTTCATCCAGATGCCGGCCGGACGGCCGGCCTTGGCGTGCTCGGTCTCCTCGCGGATATGCTTCAGGATCCGCGGACGCAGCGTGTAAGGCGATACGGCTAGCTTCATTCCCTCTTCCGGCTCGCCATAGCCGGTGATGAAGTTGAAGACATTCGCCATGTCATGGGCGATCTTCGGATTGCAGGTGAAGAAGGAAAGGTCGGTATAGATCTTGGCAGTGATCGGATGGTAATTGCCGGTGCCCAGATGGCAGTAGGTCCTGAGCTTGCCGTCCTCGCGGCGCACGACCATCGACATCTTGGCATGGGTCTTGAGCTCGATGAAGCCGAAGACGACCTGAACGCCGGCGCGCTCCAGGTCTCGCGCCCAGCGGATGTTTGCCTCTTCGTCGAAGCGGGCCTTGAGTTCGACGAGCGCCGTCACCGATTTACCGGCTTCGGCGGCATCGATCAGGGCGCGCACGATCGGGCTGTCGTTCGAGGTGCGGTAGAGCGTCTGCTTGATGGCCAGCACATCCGGATCGCGGGCGGCCTGCAGCAGGAACTGCACAACCACATCGAAGCTCTCATAGGGGTGGTGGACGATCATGTCCTTTTCGCGGATCGCGGCCAGGCAGTCGCCGGCATGTTCGCGAACGCGCTCGGGGAAACGGGCGTTGTAGGGCTCGAAACGAAGATCTTCACGCGGCGCCTTGGTGATTTCTGAAATCGTGTTGAGCGCCAGCAGGCCAGGCAGCACCGCCACACGGTTGTCGGCGACGCCGAGCTCGTGAACCACGAACTGACGCAGCGCGACCGGCATCTCGGAATCCACTTCGATGCGGATCACGGATCCGCGGCGGCGGCGCTTCAGTGCCGTCTCGAAGAAGCGCACCAGATCCTCGGCCTCTTCCTCCACTTCGATATCGCTGTCTCTGATAATGCGGAAGGTGCCGAAGCCCTTCACCTCATAACCAGGATACAGCCGGTTGATGAACAGGCCGACCATATCCTCAAGCGTAATGTAGCGGATGGTCACGCCCTCGTCCGGCAGGCGGACGAAACGGTCGAGTGTCGGAGGCAGGCGCAGCAGCGCCGTCATCGGCTCACCGGTGCGGCTCGAGCAGAGCTGCAGGCCCATGGAGAAGCCGAGATTCGGAATGAAGGGAAAGGGATGCGCCGGATCGATGGACAGCGGCGTCAGGACGGGAAAGATTGCCTCCTCGAAGGTGGTCTCCAGCCAGCTGCGATCCGCTTCGGAAAGCGCCGCCGGTCGCACGATGAGGATCTCTTGCTGGGCGAGGTATTGCTGCAGGACGGCCAATGAGGCCTGCTGCTCCATCTGCAGATTGTCGATTTCCTTGAGGATGTCGTCGAGCTGCTCGGCCGGCGTCTTGCCGTCAGGGCTCTTGATTACGATGCCCTGCCGGACCTGCCCCTCAAGCCCCGCAACGCGAACCATGAAGAACTCGTCGAGATTGGCGGCCGAGATTGACAGGAAGCGGACGCGTTCCAGAAGCGGATGGGCCGTGTTGAGGGTTTCCTCAAGGACGCGACGATTGAACTGAAGCCAGGAAAACTCCCGGTTAATGAAGCGCAGCGGGCTGGTCATCAGGTCTTCGGTCGACGTCAGCTCCGCACCCGTTTCGCCGTCCGTGCCGTGTACCGCGCTGTCCATGATTCGCCCCTTGGTTATCGTTGGTGCCGATTATAACAGTTTGACGACAGATCTGTGACGACTACTCGCGACTGTCCGCCGCCTCCAGCATTTCGAGAACCTCTGCGGCCAGGCTGCGGCTGATCTTCGCGCGGCGGGCTAATGCCAGCTTGTCCATGCGATCAACCACCAGCTGGGCCGCAGCAAAGGAACGCTCCATGCGGCTGACGATATAGCCGACGATCTTGTCATCGATGTAAAGCTGCCGGTCGGCGAAGAGCTTGGTGATCAACTGACCGAGAAGATCTTCGTCGGGCGCGCCGATCTCGACCACGGTCGTTGCCTTGAGACGGGATTTCAGATCCGGCAGCGCAATGTTCCACGCGGGCGGAAAGCTGCGCGACGTGATGAGCAGGGATGTCCCGTGCTGTCGCACGGCGTTGATCACGTGGAAGAGTTCGACCTCGTCGAACCCTTCGCGATCTGCATCCTCGAACACGACCGCGCCTCCGGCTGCGGCTTCCGATGCCCCCTCGCCTGACCGAGGAACGATATCGACCGCACCGCTCGCATCGCGAAAAATCTGCGCCAGATGTGATTTTCCCGATCCCTCCGGACCCGTCAGGATCACCACGGGCGACGGCCAGTCCGGCCAGGCATCGACGATCGAGACCGCCGCGGCCATACGTTCGGAGACGAGCAGATCATCACGACCTGTCGCTGACCCATGCTCGAAGGCGAGCGGCAGTTGTTCGGCGGCTCCGCGGCGCTCGGGAGCCATCTTGGCGTCAGTCATTCACTTCTCTGGGGCTTGGGATGTGATCTCACCCACGGGTGCTGGCGGCGACTGCACGAGCGCGACCGAGGAACCGTAATAGAGATCGCTGTCAAGATAACGCGAGATGGCGAAACGAACAAGGACGCCGACCGCAGCCGCCGCGGGAACCGCGACCAGAACGCCGACGAAGCCGAAGAGCGCACCGAAAGCAAAGAGGGCGAACATCAGCCAGACGGGGTGAAGGCCGACACTCTTGCCGACCAGCTTGGGCTGCAGGATGTTGCCTTCGAGGAACTGTCCGAAGAAGAAGATGGCGGCGATCACACCGACCCAGATGAAATCCGGCCAGAACTGGACGATGGCGACGCCGAGGGACAGCAGCAGGCCGACAGTCGAGCCGACATAAGGAATGAAGCTGATCATGCCCGTGAAGAAGCCGATCAGCAGGCCGAAATTGAGCCCGGCGGCAGACAGCGCAATGGCATAGAAGATTCCGAGGATCAGGCAGAGCGAGCCCTGGCCACGCACGAAGCCGGCGATCGTGTTGTCGAGTTCGGTGGCGAGCTGGCGCACCGTGGCGAGCTGGTTGCGCGGTACCCAGCTGTCGACTTTCTCGATCATGCGATCCCAGTCGAGCAACAGGTAGAAGGCGACAACAGGCGTCACGACGAGCAGCGAGGCGATGTCGAGCAGCGCCTTGCCGGAATTCCAGATCTGCTCGATCAGCGTCCCGATGAAACCGACGCCCTCGCTGATGTAGCGGGAGAAGTTCTCCTTGATCGTCACCATCTGACCATCCACCCAGTCGGGAAGCCAGGCGGCATTGCCAGATGCGACGAAGCTTTGCAGTTGCGACACATAGCCGGGCACACGCTGGATGAATTCATTCAGCTGGCTTGCCAGGATCGGTATGACGATCATCAGCGACAAGACGAAGACGAGAACAAAGGTGACAAGGATGACGACCGTCGCCATGAGGCGGCTCAGGCCGAGCCGCTCCAGCCGGTCGGCGACCGGATCGAGGAAATAGGCGAGCGCCATGCCGGCAATGAAGGGCAAGAGGATCGACGAAAACAGCATCAGGAAACCAATGAAGATCGTAAGCGTCAGAAGCCAGAACAGCACCTGACGGCGCAGACCGATTGCACTGATGTTGCGAGCCATATCCGTCTCCATTCGGTGTTTTCCGCAGCTGCAGGCAAGGCCGGATGCTGCGACGCCAGAGAAGGAGATAGGTTACGGGGAAAGCCTTGGTCAAGAACCCCGGTCTCCTCAGCGACGAGAAGATGCGTCCCAGCCCCAGATTGCCAGGGAAATCGCAGGCTGGCCCGGCTCTCTGCTTGCATATCCGGCCTCTTCATGCCATGGCCAGCCGAAATTCTCGCAGGATCGGAGGCAGGCATGAGCCAGGCTGGCAAGAACGGGTTGACCTATAGCGATGCGGGCGTCGACATCGACGCGGGCAACCTGATGGTCGAGAAGATCAAGCCGGCGGTCAAGTCGACCCGACGCCCCGGTGCGGACGGCGAGATCGGCGGCTTCGGCGGGCTCTTCGATCTGAAGGCCGCCGGCTTCAAGGACCCGATCCTCGTTGCCGCCAATGACGGCGTCGGCACCAAGCTGAAGATCGCCATCGATGCCAATATCCACGACACCGTGGGCATCGACCTTGTCGCCATGTGCGTTAATGATCTGGTTGTCCAGGGCGCCGAGCCGCTGCTCTTCCTCGACTATTTCGCCACCGGCAAGCTCGACCCGGACCAGGGTGCGGCGATCGTCCAGGGCATCGCTGCCGGCTGCCGCGAGGCAGGCTGCGCGCTGATCGGCGGCGAGACTGCCGAAATGCCGGGCATGTATTCCAAGGGCGACTATGATCTCGCCGGATTTGCCGTCGGCGCTGCAGAGCGTGGCGAACTTCTGCCATCAGGCAATATTGCCGAAGGCGACGTGATCCTCGGCCTCTCGTCTTCGGGCGTGCATTCCAACGGCTTCTCGCTGGTGCGCAAGATCGTCGAACTCTCGGGCCTTGCCTGGGATGCGCCCGCCCCCTTCGCCGAGGGACAGTCGCTGGGTGCAGCGCTGCTCACACCGACCCGCATTTATGTGAAGCCGCTCCTGAAGGCGATCAAGGAAACTGGGGCGTTGAAGGCGCTCGCCCATATCACCGGCGGCGGCTTCCCGGAGAACATCCCGCGCGTGCTGCCGAAGCATCTCGCTGCCGAGATCGATCTCGCGTCCTTTAAGGTTCCGGTCGTCTTCTCCTGGCTCGCCAAGACCGGCGGCGTTGCCCAGAACGAAATGCTGCGCACCTTCAACTGCGGCATCGGCATGATCGTCGTCGTTTCCGCCGACAAGGTGGACGACGTGACCAAGGCGCTGGAAGCCGAGGGCGAAACCGTGGCCCGTCTTGGCCGCATGATCGCCCGCGAAGAGGGTGCGCATGGCGTGACATACAAGGGTACGCTCACCCTATGAGCGGCGGCCGCAAACGCGTCGTCGCCTTCATTTCCGGCGGCGGATCGAACATGCTGGCGCTGGCGAAGGCCTGTGAGGCGGCTGACTATCCAGCCGAAATCGTCGCGGTCTTTTCCGACAAGCCTGAGGCCGGCGGTCTCGCCAAGGCGGAAGCGCTTGGCATTCCGACACGCGTGTTCGAGCGCAAGGCCTACGGCTCGAAGGCCGAACATGAGGCCGCGATCCTCGCCGCACTCGCCGAGATCGGCCCGGACCTGATTTGCCTCGCCGGTTACATGCGCCTGCTCTCCGGCGACTTCATACGTCCGCATACCGGCCGGATCCTCAATATCCACCCTTCCCTGCTGCCGCTCTTCCCGGGCCTGCACACGCATCAGCGCGCCATCGATGCCGGGATGAAGGTCGCGGGCTGCACCGTGCATTTCGTCACCGAAGGCATGGACGAAGGCCCAGTCATTGCGCAGGCGGTCGTGCCGGTGCTGATAAATGACACGGCGGAAACTCTTGCTGGACGCGTACTGACGGTGGAGCACCAGACCTATGCGGCTGCTCTGAAGCTGGTTGCCTCCGGCAGCGTCTCCATGCGTACCGATGGCAGTGTCGAACGGCTCACATCAGGAACGGATGCGGAAGCCAGGTTGATCAGCGCCTGAGGCGTGGCTTGCGATCCATTCAAGCCCCCATTCAAATCTAAGGGTTCCTCTCTCCGCTGGACTCAGCTCTATTCGTGTTCTCATTTTGATCACGCAATGCTGTTGCCAGGGACCTTTCATGACCTTGTCTGATCGGATTTTCACCCCCTTTGAAAGGCTGCTCCGACCGCTCGAAGTACCGTATCGAAGGATTCCGAGCGATGGTCCTCTGCGGCTGGTCCTGCATTTCATCGCTTACGCACCGAAGTCGTTTTTGGTCGTGCTTGCCCTGTCGGCCAGCGTCGAGATCGTCAACCTGACTGTTCTCTGGGGTATCTCGCACCTGATCGACGGCATCTCCAGCCAAGGTCTGCTTCCCTATCTCGATGCCTATCGCTGGCAGCTCGCTGGTTTCGTCGCGCTCTTCTTCCCGGTGCTGCCGCTGCTGATCTTTCTCTGCAATGCACTGGGAGTCCACGTACTCAGCGTCAGCCTTCCCACACTCATCCAGTGGCATGGCCACAAGGCGGTCGAAAGCCAGGATCTCGGTTTCTTCCATGACCAGTTTTCGGGCCAGGTGGCCAGCCGCATCGCGCAGGTGGCAGGAGCCGTCAAGCAACAGATGGCGGCGGCGGTCTGGACGCTGCCAATCTTCTTCGTACAGATGGTTGGTTCGGTGGTGCTTTTGACAGCGCTTTCCTGGCCGTTGACGCTCCCGGTCCTCGTGTGGATCGCCATAAATGCCATTATCGCAAAACAGGCCGTGCCGCAGTTTAGCGCAACAGCCAAGACGGCGGCGCGGGCGCGCAGCCGGGTTGTCGGGGAGATGACCGATCTCTACAGCAACATCCAGACGGTCAAGCTGTTCGCCGCCGAGGACAGCGAGGCCGGTGCGCTGCGGCGCGTGATGGAGCGCTCGATGACCGCTCAGTATCGTGAGCGCCGCATCGGCCTCACCGCAGATCTCCTGGTCATTTCCTCCAACACCTTGTTGTTCATCGCCATCTTTGCAGTCAGCCTCTGGGGGATTGCCGATGGCTTCGTCACACTCGGCGAATTCGTCGCTGCGATAACCATCACCCAGCGGCTGGCCTCCAACTCCCGGGGCTTCCTCAATCTCGGCCAACAGATTTCCGAAGCGATCGGCACAATTCGCGACGCCATGCCGGTCATGACCACGCCGCCGACCGTGGTTGATGTGCCGGGAGCAAAGGCGCTTACCGTCGAGCGCGGCGAGATCCGCTTCGACCGAGTGAATTTCGAGTATCACGATAGCCAGCAGGTCATTCACGACCTGTCGCTTTCGGTTTCAGCCGGCGAGAAAGTTGGGCTCGTGGGCTTGTCAGGCGCTGGCAAGACCACGCTGGTAAGCTTGCTTCTGCGCCTCTACGACCTCGATGGCGGTCGCATTACAATCGACGGACAGGATATCGCCGAAGTGACCCAGGCGAGCCTGCGCGCACAGATCGGTTTCATCGCTCAGGACGTATCATTGCTGCATCGCTCGGTAGGCGACAACATCCTCTATGGCCGACCGGAGGCGACACAGGCAGAGCTGGAAGCCGCGGCACGCCTTGCTCAGGCCGATGCCTTCATCGCCGACCTGAAAGACAGCGAGGGACGCACCGGTTATGCGGCCTATGTCGGGGATCGTGGCGTCAAGCTTTCGGGCGGTCAGCGCCAGCGTGTCGCCATTGCCCGCGTGCTGCTCAAGGATGCGCCAATCCTGGTGCTGGACGAGGCAACGTCAGCGCTCGACAGTGAGGCGGAGGCGACCATCCAGGAGAAGCTCGACCTGCTGATGCAGGGCAAGACAGTGATCGCCATCGCCCATCGGCTTTCCACGATCGCCCGCATGGACCGCATCGTCGTGCTCGACAAGGGGCGGATCATCGAGGAAGGAAGACCAGACGATCTTCTGTCCTCGGGTGGCCTCTATAGCCGCCTGTGGGCGCGCCAGACCGGCGGTTACATCGCGACGCTGGACGATTAAGCGCCCCCGGCACTCCGCCGCAACGCTGCCCATTGCAGCAGCATGATCGTCTTCGCGTCAATGATCTCGCCGGCCTCGACCATTTCCAAGGCTTCCGTGAAGCTCAGTTCGACGACTTCGAGGTCTTCCTGCTCGTCGTCGAGCCCGCCACCGTCGGCAATCCGGTCGGCATCGGTCACGGCAGCGTAGAAGCCGTGGAGCTTTTCGGTGACCGAACCGGGAGACATGTAGGCGGCGTAGGCAGGGGTGGCCTTGGCGATCCGGTAGCCGGTCTCCTCTTGCGCCTCACGTAGCGCCGCCTGCAACGCGGTTTCACCGTCGTCGATAAAGCCTGCCGGAACCTCGAGCAGATAGGGATGCTCGCCGCTCAGATGGACTGCGATGCGCAGCTGGCGCACCAGGGTGACGGTGTCGCGTTCGACATTGTGCAGCAGAATGGCCGAGGCATTCCACCGGTCGAAGACCTCCCAGGTGAGCCGATGCGGCGCCCTGCCTTCGCGGAAGAAATCGAAGGTGATGCCGCGCAGGTGGCTCCAGCCCTTCCACAGCGTCTTGTCTTCCAGGATCGCGATCCGGGCCTTGTCGAAAATGCTCATGTCTTCAGGCTTTTCTCATCCAGACCTTGTTGTCGTGGAAGGCGGCACCGCCATGCGGGGCTGCCGGGTCGGCACCGGTCAGGACATTGATGCCCTCGCCGTCGAGATGGCTCTTGTTCGGCCAGAGGCCCTCGGCCACCAGCACGCCCGGCTTCACGGCATCGGTGATCTTGGCGTGGATGCGGAGTTCGCCCCTAAGGTTGCCGAGGCTGACAACATCACCATCCATCAGACCGAGGCTCACGGCATCGGACGGATTGACCATGACCTCGGGGCGGCCTTCCTTGTCGCGCGAGGTCTTGGTCTCGGCGAAGGTAGAGTTCAGGAAATTGCGCGCCGGAGACGTCGCGAGCCGGAAGGGGTGTTCGGCATCAGCCACTTCGATCAGATCGACCTGGTCAGGATACACAGGCAATTCCTTCACCGGCCCCAGCGAGCCAAGCTTTGCCGGCGGTTTGTTCGGGGCTGGCGTTCCTTCCCAATCCGGCTTGAAGCGGAACTTGCCGTCGGGATGGGCAAAGCCGTTCAGGTAATGCGCGTCATCGAAAGCCGGCTGGCAGTCGAGCCACTTGTCCTCGATCAGCGTGTCGAAATCCGGCTTGCCGCTGATATAGAGCATACGCTCGATGTGCTCGCGCTCGGTCTTGCCGAAGCCGGGGCGATCAGCGATGCCGAGGCGTTTGGCCAGTTCCTCGATGACGAAGAGATTGGTGCGCACCAAGGGCGGTGCGTCGACCAGCTTCGGTCCAAGCAAAATATGGCTCTGGCCACCGCCGCGATAGATGTCGTCATGCTCGACGAACATGGTGGCCGGCAGGACGATGTCGGCCAGTTCTGCCGTCTCGGTCATGAACTGCTCGTGCACGGCAACGAAAAGGTCGTTGCGCAGGAAGCCCTGCTTCACCAGCCGCTGTTCGGGCGCGACATTCACCGGGTTGGTGTTCTGGATGATCAGCGCATCAACCGGACCGCGATGGCGAAGCGCCTCGGCGTCACCGGTCAGGACGCGGCCGATCTGCGACTGGTCGAGCATGCGGATCTCGGGGTCGACCATGGCCGTGCCCATCAGCTCGGCCTTGTTGAGCTGGAAGATGTCGCTGTTCGAGTGGAAGGCTCCGCCGCCCTCATATTGCCAGGAGCCGAGCACAGTTGCGAGCGACAGGGCCGCATGCATCGACACCGCGCCATTGCGGCTACGGGTGAAGCCGTAGCCGAGGCGGAAGAAGGTTTTCTGCGTCTGGCCTATGAGGCGGGCGAAGGCCTCGATCTCCTGGACCGAAAGGCCGGTGATGGCGGAGGCCCATTCCGGCGTCTTGTCCTTGAGATGCGCGTCCAGTCCTGCCGGATCATCGGCGAACTTCGCCATGTAGTCGCGGTCCGCATAGCCATCGCGGAAAGCGACATGCATGGCGGCGCAGGCGAGCGCCGCATCCGTACCGGGCTTGAGGATGAGGGCCATATCGGCCTGCTTCATCGTCGGATTGTCGTAGATGTCGACGACCACGATCTTCGCGCCACGGTCTTTCCGCGCCTTGATCGCATGGGTCATGACGTTGACCTGGGTGGCCACCGCATTGGTGCCCCAGATGACGACGCAATCGGAGACGGCCATCTCACGCGGGTCGGGACCCCGCAGCATGCCGGTGCCCATGACATAGCCGGTCCAGGCCATGTTGGTGCAGATCGTACCGAAAAAGCCGGAATATTTCTTTGCATGGCGAAGCCGCTCGATCGAATCGCGCTGCACCAGGCCCATGGTGCCGGCGTAGAAATAGGGCCAGACGGCTTCCGAGCCGTGGCGCTGCTCGGCCTTGACGAAGGCATCGGCGATCTCGTCGAGCGCCGCCTCCCACGAGACATCCTGCCACTGGCCTGCCCCCTTGGGCCCAGCCCGGCGCACCGGTTTCATCAGGCGGTCGGGGTGGTAGAGCCGCTCGGCGTAGCGGGCGACCTTGGCGCAGATGACGCCTGCCGTGTAGCTGTTGTCCGCTGCCCCGCGCACACGACCGATGCGGCCGTCCTCCGTCAGTTCGACGTCGAGCGCGCAGGTGGATGGACAGTCATGCGGACAGGCCGTATGACCGAGCGACCGGTTTCGGATGGGGCTCTGGATGTTCATGGGCCGGTTATAGGCCAAGGCCGGAACGCTCAAAAGCCCCATTCGAACAAATCATCCATGCCATCGGAACCACCAATGAATTATCGCCACATCTATCACGCGGGCAATTTTGCCGATGTCTTGAAGCATCTCGTGCTCTCGCGACTGATCGTCTACCTGCAGCAGAAAGAGAAGGCGTTCCGCGTGCTCGATACCCATGCCGGCATCGGGCTTTACGACCTGTCGTCCAGCGAGGCGCAGAAAACAGGCGAATGGCTTGAGGGGATCGGCAAGGTGATCGATGCCGAGTTGCCGGAGAAGGTCGCCGAGATCATGGCGTCCTATCTCGACGCGGTGAAGGCGCTGAACCCGGATCGCCAAGCCGACGGACCATTACAGAAATATCCGGGTTCGCCGAAACTCGCCCGCGACCTCTTCCGCCCGCAGGATCGCCTCTCGGCGATGGAGTTGCATCCGGACGACTGCCGCACGCTGTCGCGCCTGTTCGAGGGCGACTTCCAGGTGCGCGTGACCGAACTCGACGGCTGGCTGACGCTGAATGCGCATCTGCCGCCGAAGGAGAAGCGCGGCATCGTGCTGGTCGATCCGCCCTTCGAGAAGGAGGGCGAATACGAGCGGCTGGTCGACGGCCTCGCCAAAGCGCATCGACGCTTCGCCAATGGCGTCTACTGCCTCTGGTATCCGATCAAGAAGGGGGCGCCGATCAAGGAATTCCACGAGGCGCTGCAGGCGCTTGATATCCCCAAGATGCTGTGTGCCGAACTCCATGTGAAGAGCGACCGCGAGCAAACGGGCTTGTCCGGCACCGGCCTCATCATCGTCAACCCGCCCTTCACGCTGAAGGACGAGATGCATCTTGCCCTTCCCGAGCTGAAGCGGTTGATGGCGCAGGACCGCTACGCCTCGCATCGCTGCTTCTGGCTTCGCGGCGAAGACTGAGCGGAGGGCGCCGTGGGACGCTATACCGGCTTCATCGCCTTCGGCCTCATGCTTGCGGCAGCTGCCGTCTACAGCTTCCTGCCTGTTGAAGCTCCCAGTGATCGCCCAGCCTCGACTGCGTCTTCGCAGGCACCCTCCACGCAACCGAAAGCAGACCCGGCACAATCACCGACCCGGCCAGCCTCCTCCATGCCGCAAGGCAGCGGGTTTGATTTCTATGTGCTGGCGCTCTCCTGGTCGCCGACCTTTTGCGACAGCGAGGCTGCAGGCCGCAATCGCGAGCAGTGCGGTGACGACAGAGATTTCAGCTGGGTCGTACACGGGCTTTGGCCGCAGAACGACAAGGGCTGGCCGGAGAATTGTCCGACATCGGAGGGCACCCGCGTGCCGGACCGGATCGGACGCACGGTCATGGACATCATGCCGAGCATGGGCCTGATCGGGCATCAGTGGCGCAAGCACGGCTCCTGCTCCGGGCTTTCCATGATCGACTACTTCAAGCTGGTCCGCCAAGCCCATGATAAAATTCGCATTCCGGCTGAGCTTTCCGATGTCGACAGGGAAAGCCGCACATCGCCGCAGGCGGTCGAAGCAGCCTTCATCCGCAGCAATCCGGGCCTTGCCCGCTCGGCAGTGGCTGTCACCTGTGATAGGGAGAGAGTCGATGAAGTCAGGATCTGTCTCGACAAGTCGCTGGACTTCAAGAATTGCCCGGAGGTCGACAGCCGGTCGTGCCGTCGCTCCGAGATCACGATCCCGCCTAGCCGCTAATTCCGCAACAAGAGCCACAGGAAACCATCATGAAGCTGCTCTTCGCGCCCGCCTCGCCCTATTCCTCCAAAGTCCGCATGGCGGCCCGCCATCTCGGCATCGAACTGGAGGAGATCCGGGTGAACACGGCGGAAAACCCGCCGGAACTGCTGGATGCCAATCCGCTTGGCAAGATCCCGACGCTGGTGACCGACGACGGCACCCCCATTTTCGACAGCCGCGCCATCATGCACTACCTGCACCGGATCAGCGACAAGCGCCTCTATCCGAAGAAGGACGAGAAGCGGACCGAGGCCGAGGTTCTGGAGGCGCTCGCTGACGGCATCAGCGACTGCCTGCTGGCCATCGTTTATGAGAAGCGCTTCCGGCCGCCGGAACTCGTCAGCCAGGACGCAATCGATCGGCAGTGGGCGAAGGTCAATCGCAGCCTCGATTATCTCGACAAGAACCTGCCGAAGGTCGGCAAGAAGCTGCATGGCGGCCATTTCGCGCTTGCGGCTACGCTCGGCTATCTGATGCTGCGCTTCCCCGGCGATTGGGAGAATGGCCGGGCGGCGCTCACCGAATGGCCGGCCAGGTTTGCGAAAGCCTTCGAGCCCTACCCTGCCCTTCGGCCCAAGGCCTGAGCGGCTTTCTCTTTCTCATCTCCAAATACAGAAAAGCCGGGACGATGCCCGGCTTTCCCTTATGCACTTGATCGTGTGGATCAGAACTTCACGCCCATGCCAACCTTGACGGAGTGGTCGTCGAAGCCCTTGGAGATGGTGGAGCCACCGAGATCGAAGTCGCGCTTCTGGTAGTCGCTGTAGCGATATTCGACGCGGGCCGTGATGTTGTCGGTGACGAAGGTCTCGACACCGGCACCAACCGTGTAACCAGCGGCCAGCTTCTCGTCGTTGTCACCGCCGTTCTTCAGCTCGTGGTTGGCAACGGCGACACCGGCCGTACCATAGACGAGGAAGGGGTTCAGGTCGTAACCGACGCGGCCACGAACAGAGCCGTTCACGCCCTGGGTGCCGGTGAGGCCGGCGCCTGCGGAACCATCTTCACCATTGTAGCTGATGTCGGCTTCGCCACCGTAGACGATCGAGCCGCTCTGCATGTTGTAACCGCCGTAAACGGTGCCGCCGAGGCCCTTCGCGTCACGGCCGTCTGTCGAACCGGTAAACTTGCCGAAGTCGTAGGTGATGCCGCCGCCGACATAAGCACCCGACCAGTTGCCTGCCGGAGCCGAGAAGGATTCGGCAGCAGCCGGGGCTTCCGGTGCCTGGTAGATGGCGTCAGCAGCCTGGGCGGCGAAAGCGACGACGGTGGTGGCCGAAGCCAGAAGCATGATCTTGAGGGTACGCATGTTAGTCTCCTTTCAGTTCCGGGCCGCACTTCACGAAGAACCAACGGCGGCCTGAACGTTAATGGGTATTCCCTGCCCGTTCCGACTGTCTAAATGAATACAAATTGAGGAAATGAAAGAGCCGAAATGTGAATTCATTGTGGCACAGCGATGACCAAATCGGGACGTTGCTCAAAAGACACAAACGATTCATTAACCATAACAAATAGTTTACAGCATACTTGTGATTTTTACAGAAAATATACTTACGTTATACACCGTACACAGCAAGAAAAGACCGTCAACAGATTCAGAAGCGGACTGTTTAAATATCAAGCTGGCGCCATATATGCACCGCAACAGCCCTGAAAGCACAAGGTAAGATCGATGCCAGACAGCATCCCCAAGGTGGCATTGGTCACCGGTTCCGCGAAACGACTTGGGCGCGCGATTGCGGAAGACTTGGCCGCCCATGGTTTCTCCGTCGCTTTGCATGCCAACGGCTCGCTCGATGAGGCCGAGTCCGTGGCCGAGGCATTGAGGGCGGAAGGAAAGAAGGCGATCGCACTGAAAGCCGATCTCGGTAACATTTCCGAGACCGCATCGCTGATATCGCAGACTGAGGCGGCATTCGGCGTTGTCGGGCTGCTGATCAACAATGCCTCGATCTTCGAGGACGACACGGCTGTGGATTTCGACGCCAACATCTTCGACCGCCACTTCGCTGTGCATGTCCGGGCACCGGCCATCCTCAGCGGCGCCCTGGTCAAGGCCCTGCCGGACGATTGCTCAGGCCTGATCGTCAACATCATCGATCAGCGGGTGCTGGCGCTGAAACCGACCTTCTTTTCCTATACGCTGTCCAAGGCCACGCTCTGGACGGCGACCCAGACGCTCGCTCAGGCCTTTTCCCCCCGCGTGCGGGTGAACGCCATCGGACCTGGTCCGACGCTGATCTCGGAGCGTCAGCGGCCAGAGGATTTTCAGGCGCAAGTCGACAGCCTTCCACTGAAGCATGGCCCGTCTCTCGACGAATTCGGTCGCACGATCCGCTTTCTTTTTGACACGCCGTCGATCACCGGCCAAATGATCGCCTTGGATGGGGGCCAGCATCTGATTTGGCACGGCACGGAGATCAATGAATGAATGGAGGAAAGCTGCCCGACGGCGGCATTCTCTATGACGGCACGGAAGAGGACGACGACGACGTTGTGGTCGAGGTAGAAGCCTCCCGCCCGGGCGTCGAGATCGACTGGCATGTCGACGGGCTGGACGAGACCGGCCTGACAGGCGCCGACCTGATTGGCGAATTCGTCAAGCGCCTGCCGAACGCCCCCGGCGTCTACCGGATGCTGAACAAGGACGGCGAGGTCATGTATGTCGGCAAGGCCCGCAGCCTGAAGAAGCGCGTCAGCAACTATGCGCAGGGCCGCGTGCATTCCAACCGTCTGGCGCGCATGGTGCGGGACACCGTGCACATGGAATTCGTCACGACCCGGACCGAGGTCGAGGCGCTTCTGCTCGAAGCCAACCTGATCAAGCGCCTGCGCCCGCGCTTCAACGTATTGTTGCGCGACGACAAGAGCTTTCCATATATCCTGATTACTGGCGACAGCCGGTCTCCCGCGATCTACAAGCATCGCGGCGCCCGCGCCCGCAAGGGCGACTATTTCGGCCCGTTTGCCTCGGCAAGTGCGGTCGGTCGGACGATCAACTCGCTGCAGCGCGCATTCCTCTTGCGCACCTGCACCGACAGTGTCTTCGAAAGCCGCACCCGACCCTGTCTTCTCTACCAGATCAAGCGCTGTTCGGGTCCATGTACTCATGAGATCAGCGACGAGGGTTATGCCGGGCTCGTCAACGAGGCGAAGGACTTTCTTTCCGGCAAGAGCCAGAACGTCAAGGAAGCCATGGCGCGGGCCATGAACGAGGCCGCCGAGGACCTCGATTTCGAGCGCGCCGCCGTGTTTCGCGATCGTCTCGCCGGGCTTAGCCACGTCCAGAGCCATCAGGGCATCAACCCGGCCGGCGTGGAGGAGGCCGACGTCTTCGCGATCCACCACAAGGGCGGGCTTTCCTGCATCCAGGTCTTCTTCTTCCGCGCCAGCCAGAACTGGGGCAACCAGGCCTATTTCCCCAAGGCCGATCCGCAACTCAGTGCGGCGGAGGTTCTCAACTCCTTCCTTGCCCAGTTTTATGACGACAAGCCCGTGCCGCGGCTGATCCTCCTGTCGGAAGAAGTCGAGGAGCAGGACCTGCTCGCCACGGCGCTTTCTGAAAAGGCCGGCCACAAGGTGGCGATCAGCGTGCCGCAGCGCGGGGAAAAGAAGGATCTCGTCGATCACGTGAATTCCAATGCCCGCGAGGCGCATGGGCGGAAGCTCGCCGAGACTGCCTCGCAATCGCGGCTGCTCGCAGGGCTCGCCGAGACCTTCCAGCTGCCATACGTGCCGCGCCGCATCGAGATCTACGACAACTCCCACATCATGGGCACCAATGCCGTCGGCGGCATGGTGGTCGCCGGGCCGGAAGGCTTCGTGAAGGGCCAGTATCGCAAGTTCAACATCAAATCGACCGACATCACGCCGGGCGACGACTTCGGGATGATGCGCGAAGTGATGACGCGACGCTTCTCTCGCCTGCTGAAGGAAGAGGGAAAGCCGGATCGCAGCGCGGCACCGGAGGACAACGCGGATGCCGGCTTCCCCGCCTGGCCGGATGTGATCCTCATCGACGGTGGCCAGGGCCAGATGACGGCGGTGCGCAAGATCCTCGACGAACTCGCCATCACAGACAGCGTGATTGCGATCGGCGTGGCCAAGGGCGTAGACCGCGACGCCGGTCGTGAACGCTTCTTCGTCGAAGGCAAGCCTGACTTCACGCTGCCGCCGCGCGACCCGGTGCTCTACTTCATCCAGCGCATGCGCGATGAAGCCCACCGCTTCGCGATCGGCTCCCATCGGGCACGGCGCAAGAAGGAGATGGTCAAAAACCCGCTGGACGAGATCTCCGGCATCGGCCCCACCCGCAAGCGTGCCCTTCTGCAGCATTTCGGTACTGCGAAGGCCGTTTCACGCGCCGCAATCAGCGACCTGATGGCCGTCGAAGGCATCTCGGAGGCCGTCGCACGGCTGATCTACAACCATTTCCACGAAAACAGTGGCGAGTGACGCGAAAAGACGAACGGATCGTCGCAAGCGTGGTAAAATCCATTCAGAATTCTTGAGTTGACGGCTTCCACCGAAAGACATCATCTACCCACGCATTCAGACACAAAGACAGGGCATCATGGCTTCGCGCGCATACAACATCCCCAATCTTCTGACTTACGCCCGCATTCTCGCCGTGCCGCTCATCGTCGTGTGCTTCTTCCTGGAAGGCCGTCTGCAGAGTTCCGATTTTGCCCGCTGGACAGGGCTTGCGATCTTCATCGTCGCGTCAATCACGGACTATCTCGACGGTTATCTGGCCCGTATCTGGAACCAGACTTCAAATATCGGCAAGATGCTCGATCCGATTGCCGACAAACTGCTGATCGCCTCCGTACTGCTGCTGATGGCGGCCGATGGCACTATTGCCGGCTGGTCGCTCTGGGCCGCGATCACCATTCTCTGCCGCGAGATCCTGGTCTCCGGCCTGCGCGAATATCTGGCGGCTTTGAAGGTCAGCGTTCCCGTGACGCAGATCGCGAAGTGGAAGACGGCGGCGCAGATGTTCGCGCTCGCCTTCCTTCTGGCAGGTCCTGCCGGGGACAAGGTGCTGCCCTACACCACCGAAGCCGGCATCACGCTGCTCTGGATCGCGGCGATCCTGACGATCTATACCGGCTACGACTATTTCCGTGCCGGCGCCAAGCACATGGTGGATTGAGATGGTGAAGATGGTCTACTTCGCCTGGGTCCGCGAGCGGATCGGCAAGGGTGAGGAAGAACTCGACATTCCCGCCGACGTGAAGACGGCCGGCGATCTCGTGACCTGGCTTGCAACCCTCGGCGAAGGATACGAAGAGGCTCTTCGCTTCCCGAAGGCGATCCGCGTTGCGGTCAATCAGGAACATGTCGAGCACCATGAATCGATCGCGGATGCCCGCGAGATCGGCATCTTTCCGCCGATGACCGGGGGCTGAGGTCCCGCGCTTGCTGGAGTTGAGACCGTGACGGCCACGCCCACACCCACCATTCGCGTCCAGCAGGACGATTTCGATGTCGCCGCCGAAGCGCAGGCTCTGTCGCATGGGCGAAAGGACATTGGCGCGCTCGTCTCCTTTGTCGGCCTGTGCCGCGACGAGGCGGGCACTTTGGCGGCGCTTGAACTCGAACACTATCCGGGCATGGCAGAAGCGGAGATGACGCGGATCTGCGACCTAGCGATCGGGCGCTTCTCGCTGCTCGGCCTCACCGCCATCCATCGCTTCGGCCAGATCGAGGCGGGTGATCAGATCGTGCTGGTGATAGCTGCCGCCCCCCATCGGCAGGCGGCTTTCGACGGCGCCAATTTCGTCATGGACTTCCTGAAGACCTCCGCCCCCTTCTGGAAGAAGGAACATGGCCAGGACGGGTCGAGCGGTGGCTGGGTCGCGGCCAAGGATGCCGATGACAGCGCGCGGGATCGCTGGAACCAGACCGTCACGGAATGATCCGCTCCCGGCGTGACATAACCAGTATGCCCACCAGAACAGAAATGATCACGGCATCGCGCCAGACCATTGGGCCGTAGGCGCCCCAGAGTTGCTCTGCAAAGGCGACAGCCGCCGCACCCAGTGCCGAATGCAGCGGGCGCGAATAACCGCCAACGGCGGCGACCAGCACCACTTTCAGCCCGAACATCAGGCCCGCACCGAAATCCATGGTGCCGTAGAGCACGGTTGCCGACAGCCCGCCGATGGCGGCAAAGACGGTCGCAGCGAATAAGGACAGCACGAAGATCCGGTCGGCGTCGACACCGAGGAGACGCGCGGCCAGCGGATCCTGGCACACCGATTGCCAGAGGCGCCCTGCCCGACTGGCGGCCAGAAACCAGTGCCCGATCGCGACAAACGTAAGCATCAGTCCGAAATGCAGGATCTGCAGACGGGTCAGGCCGACAGCCACACCGTCGACCACGATCAAGGGCACGAATTGCTGGCCAATTGGTGGCAGCCAGAGGCTGCGGGTATCAAGGGCCAGACGCGCGCCTTCAGAAATCAGCAGCACCGCGCCGAGCGAAGCGACGATCACGGCATTCGGCGAGCGTCTGTGGAGCGGCAGCATTACATGGCGGGCATTCCAGAAACCGAAGAGCAGCGCATAGCCGAAGCCGGCCACCAGCCCAAGCCCCAGGGCTGCCGGCAGCACGAGGTAGAGATGGCTCCAGCCATAGTCGGTAAAAAGCAGGCAGATCTGACCGGCAAAGGCGACCAGTGCCCCAAAGGTGATGTCCGGTCGCTTCGTCACGCCGAAGGCCAGCGCATAGCCGAAGGCCAGACACGCGTAGAGGCCGGCCATGGGCAAGGCATTCAACAGCTGTTGCAAGAGATAGGCCATCAATCCTCCGCCTGCATTTATAACTGTCAAAAACTATTTTACCAGTTATATTGAGTCCATGACCTTTTCCTGGACCCCTCACCGCTTTGCAGGCGGCGCTCTGGCGCTCGATGTGGCAAACAGCGTCATCCTCCGGCATGACCCCGGGAGCAGATGTGATCGCTTCGCCGTGCCGGAGCAGCTAGCCGCCTTTCCGGAGGCCGCATCGCGGCTTTCGGCAGAAAGGGAGCGGTTTGGGGCGCTCCGACCGGTGCAGCCGCACAATCAGGTGCTATTCCTCGACCTCAGAGAGGCGATCGACGTCTGTTTTCGCGCGCAGGTGCTTGGGCTTGAAAGCAGGCTACACCTGGCCAAACTGCTGGAGGCCTGTGCTGCGGCCCTGCGCGCCGCCCCCGCCGATGACAGCCTGGAGGCTGCAACAGCACGCTCGGCGCTTGGCCTCATCTGCGAGCCGCAGCCGGAGCGTATGAAGATATGTGGCAATTGCGGCTGGCTCTTTATCGACCGCAGCAAGAACCGCAGCCGGACCTGGTGCGACATGGCCGTCTGCGGCAACCGCGTGAAGGCGAACCGTCACTATCATCGAAAGAAGAAGGAGGTCTCGCCATGAAGGCGATCTCGATCTGCACGGCCCTGCTCATAGGACTCACCAGTTTGGCAGGCTGCCAGCGTGAAGACCTGGACGAACCCCTCAAGCTCTCCGGCAAGGTCTTCATTTTCAACTACCGGGTGGCGCAGGCAACCTATATCGTGACGCTTGCCCGTAACGGACCACTGCCCGATCCGAGTTTCGTCGAGACCACATTCGAGAACCCCGCCGGTGGCGCACCACTCGTCACGCGCGCCAAGATCTTCCCCTTCTGGGACAAGGTGTCGCTGGAAAGTCCAGCCGTGCATTGCGTCGTCAAGGATCGTCCCTATGCAATCTCGATCCGCATCCTCGAAGGGGAGGACAAGGTGATCCAGACGATCGAGACGACCCTCACCTCCAGCCTCGACCAGACCATCATGCCGGGCAAGGCGCTGGTGGTCGGCCCGGTCTACACGCCCAATCCGGAGGTTTATGGTGTTGATGGCAAGGTAGATTATGCGCAGGAAGAGACATGTCCGGCTGCCTGAAGCGGCAGTCCGGCACAGGCTTCGCACAACAAAAAACCGGAGCCTTTCGGCCCCGGTTCCTCAATTCTTCCAGTGTCTTGAAGCGTGCGCTTCAGGACTTGATTCAGCCGACGATTTCGGTGTCGGCGAACCAGTACTTGATTTCTTCGGCAGCGGTTTCCGGAGCGTCGGAACCGTGAACCGAGTTTTCGCCGATCGAGAGGGCGAACATCTTGCGGATCGTGCCTTCGTCGGCATTGGCCGGGTTGGTGGCGCCCATGATTTCGCGGTTCTTCAGGATGGCGTTTTCGCCTTCGAGAACCTGAACGACGGTCGGGCCCGAGGTCATGCCTTCAACCAGTTCGCCGAAGAAGGGGCGTTCCTTGTGAACCGCGTAGAAGCCTTCGGCTTCGCGCTGGCTCATCCATACGCGCTTGGAAGCGACGACGCGCAGGCCGTTGTCTTCGAAGACCTTGGTGATGGCGCCGGTCAGGTTGCGCTTGGTAGCATCGGGCTTGATCATCGAGAAGGTGCGTTCAATCGCCATCTGTCTCATCCTTTTGTCTGTCAGGGAAAGTGGGCGGTATCTACCCGCCCCGAATCACGAAGACAAGAGGGATGGAAGAATTTAACACGCTTGTCATAATCGGGGCTCTGCATGGTCGAAATGGACGGATTGGGGAGCGGCCTGGTGTCATCCGAAAGCATTTCAGCGCGGGCCTCCCGTTTTTCTCACGGGGTGCCGGGGATCGGAGCGCACGGCTTCATCATGCAGGCGCGCTCCGGCACGTTTCATCGTCTCTACTCCGACCAACCCGCCCTGATCGTCGTGCGCTGCGGCACCAAGCGGATCTCCTCTTCGCTGGGTGGATGCCAGGCAGCCCCCGGACAGGCGGTGGCCCTGCCGATGGGACGGGAATGGACGGTCGTCAACGAGGCTGCGGCGGTTGGCGGCTATCAGGCCGACGCCTTTATCTTCGCGCCGGAACTCGTCGCAGCCTACGCCAAAGCAAAGACCAAAGCGCCAGGGGATGCCGTTGCCTTCACACCGGATGAGGCCATGGACGAGGCTCTTCGCCGCCTCTGCCGCGCGCTCGCACAGGGCACCGAGCGCGGCCCCATTCTCAAACACCTGTTCGGTGAAATCATCATCAGGCTCGACGCCCTCGGCATCAGTCTGCTGCCGCAGCATCGGAGCACTCTCAACGACCGGGTGCGCTCGCTGGTCGCCAACGACATTTCCGGCGAATGGGGCGCCATGCGGGTGACGACGGCGCTCGGTATCAGCGAGGCAAGCCTGAGGCGCAAACTCGCGGCCTCGGGAACGACCCTGACCGAGATCATAGCGGACGTGCGCATGAGCCGCGCCCTCGGGCTTTTGCAGACGACCGAATTGCCGATAAACCGGGTGGCGCTGGAGGTCGGCTATGGCTCAGCGTCGAAATTTGCGGCCCGTTTCCGCGAGCGTTTCGGCCTGTCGCCGCGCGATATTCGCAGCTCGGAGCCCGAAATTGATCGGACGGGGACGGAGTTTGATCGGGTTGGAGCCGCCGCGGAATAGGCACCGCGATACAGTCCAGGCTCCCTCATGCACAGGAGCCGCTTATGTCCCGCCTCACCCTTTCGACAAGCATCATTGCCCTCGCCCTGTTTTCGGGTGCCGCCCAGGCCGGAGATTTCGCCGTGTCCAGCCCGGATCTCAACGAAGGCGGCAAGCTTAGGGATGCACAGGTCGCCAACACATTCGGCTGCGCCGGCGGAAATGTCTCTCCGGCGCTGTCATGGAGCAATGCACCCGAGGGAACGAAGAGTTTCGTCGTCTCGCTCTATGATCCGGACGCTCCGACCGGTTCCGGCTTCTGGCACTGGGTCATGTTCGACATCCCCGCGAGCGTGACGTCCCTGCCGGCAGGGATTACCCCGGAGGCCGGCGCACCGGGCGGCGCGATCCAGAGCCGTGCCGATGCGGGTTATGCCGGCTTCCTCGGCGCCTGCCCGCCCGAAGGCCGGACACACCGCTATGTGTTCACGGTGACCGCGCTGGATACCGACACGCTCGGGCTCGATTCCGCCGCAAGCGGAGCGCTCATCGGCTTCATGACACAGGCGCATGCCCTGGCTGCATCCTCGCTGACCGTCAGCTACGGACGCTGACGGCACGCAACCGGATCAGCGGCGACCGGATCAGGCCACCTGACGCGCCACGCCCTCGTAGAGATCGAGGCAACGATCGAACCAGCGGCTTACGGGGTCGTCCGGAGGCAGATGGATGGAGCCCGTGGTAATCCTCAGCCATTGCAGGGCACCAAACAGGATGTAGTCGCCGAAAAGCGGTGTCGCGCCACCGACGAAGGGCTGGAAGGCGAGCATGTGACGCAGCGGCTGCAGGGCTGCCGGCAAGGCCGCAATCGCGGCGTCGCGGCCGGCGGCCATCTCCTCAAAGGTTCGTCCAAGCCTTTCCTCGCGGCTCTTGCGGAAATAGGCCTGATCCGCTGGGGCGAGCATATCGTGAATGTCGATGAGGGCGATGCGGGTTATGGCCCCGTGCACCACGTGCTGGGAATAGCCTTCCACCAAACGCGCGGCCGCCACGCCGCCCTGTCCGCCGAACAGGCTCGGCGCATCGGGATAGGCATCTTCCAGATACAGCGCGATCCGGAAGCTGTCGGAAACCAGCTCCTGGCCGTCGCGCAGAATCGGCACGGTCTTCGAGACGCCGCTCTCGACCGTCGGAATCGCCGTGAAGGCGAGCGGCCGCTCCTCGAAGGCAAGGCCCTTGTGGTGAAGCGCCATCACAGCCTTCCAGCAATGGGGCGAGAAGGGCCGCGCGGCATCGACACCGCACAGCGAATAGAGGGTCATCGTCATCTGTCTCTCCTTGCGTCGGCCCAGACAAGCCGATCCCGAAGCGAGATGCAAATCAGGATTTTTCATGGGACCCATAAGCCCCATTGCGGTCGAAGCGCGGTAGACTGAGGTCGGATTTCAATCAGGAGACCAGCATGCAGAACTATCAGATGCTCGCCGCATACAATGCATGGGCCAACAGGCTTCTGTATGCCGCCGCAGCAGACCTGTCGGACGAAGAGCTGCACAAGGATACAGGCGCCTTCTTCGGCTCGACCTTCGCAACGCTCAGCCACATCATGACCGCCGATCGGGTCTGGCTCAACCGCTTCACCGGAGAAGGCCCCAAGCCGAAGACGCTCGACGAGCGGCCCTATGAGCGTTTCGAGGATCTGCGTGCGGCGCGCGAAGAAGAAGACGAGCGTATCATCCGCTATGCGCAGGACCTTACGCCGGAACGGCTGGAAAGCGATCTCACCTATACGCCTGTCATGACGCCAGAACTCATCACCCAAAAACTCTGGCCGGTACTCACCCATTTCTTCAACCACCAGACCCACCATCGCGGGCAAGTCCATGCGGGACTGACTTCACTCGGCAAACCGAGCCTCGCGCTCGACCTCATCTACTTCGTCCGCAGCGAGGGGAAGGCGTGGCAGTGACTGCGGGCCTGACGGCCTTCGGGGCATTCCTGATAAGCAAAATGGGGCCGCGATGATCGCGGCCCCATTCAATTCTTGCTCGACGCTGGCGGGTTCGTCGCGGTCAGGCAACCCGACGGGCCGCGTATCCGGCCTTCGATCCCACCTTGAACTGAGCCATCAGCCCGTCGAGGCTTGCCGCCTCCTGCACAAGCTGCTGGATGGCAGCACTCGATTCCTCGACCATCGCAGCGTTCTGCTGGGTGTTGCGATCGATCTGGCCGATCGCCGAGTCGATTTCGGAAAGCCCGAGCGACTGGCTCTTTGCTCCATCGATAATCTTGGAGATTTCGCGGCTGATCGCCTGCACCTCCGTGGAGATGGTGCTCAGCGCATCGCCGGCCTGGTCGACCAGCGCCACGCCGTGACGAACCTCCTCGCCCGAGGCGTTGATCAGGCTCTTGATCTCCTTGGCCGCATTGGCCGAACGTTGCGCCAGTTCGCGGACTTCCTGCGCAACGACCGCGAACCCCTTGCCCGCCTCGCCCGCACGAGCGGCCTCTACACCGGCATTCAACGCCAGGAGGTTCGTCTGGAAGGCGATCTCGTCGATGACACCAATGATGTTCGAGATCGACTGCGAGGACTGCTCGATACGGCTCATCGCAGAGACGGCGTCGGTCACGATGCTGCCGGAACGCTCGGCGCCGTTGCGGGCCTGATCCACCAGCCTTCCGACCGTCTCGGCGACGTCCGCCGTCACCTTGACCGTCTGGACGACATTTGACAAAGCGCTTGCCGTTTCCTCGACGGATGCGGCCTGACGCTCGCTTCGGGCTGACAGATCCTGATTGGCATCACCAATCTGACCTGTGCCGTGACGAATGACCGTCGCCACCTGCCCCACCTGGGATACGGCGCTTTCCAACTTCTCGACCGAGCCGTTGAAGGATGTCCGCAGTTCGTCCAATGCACCCGTGAAGGGCCGTTCGATGCGGCTTGCCAGATCGCCCTGGGACAGCTTCTGCAATGCCGTTGCGAGTTCGGCAACGGCTTGGTCGACAGCGAGGGCTTCCCGTGCCTTCTCTTCCTCACGCTGGCGCCTCTCGACTTCGGCCGAGGCATCGGCGCGCCGGGCGAGGTCCGCCATCGCAACGGCTTCACGCCCCGCAGTGACCGCGTCGGCAACAGCCTTGTCAGAGAGATCGAAGGCGCGAACCACCGCCGTCGTCAGTGCGATCAGGACGGCACTCTGCGCGATGAGCACGACAGCATGCAGCAGCACGCGCGAGAAATCGGACTCGCCCGGGAAGACGGCCAGAGGCATCAACACATACAGCAGCAGGTGGTGCACGGCGACCAGAGCGGCATACCCCACGATGGCACGCCAGTCGATCCAGGCCGCACAGATCGCGAGACTGGCGAAGAAATACATATGCAGGTCGATCTGCAGGGGCGAACCGGAGAACACGTAGACCAGGATCGCCACCGTCGCCGCGTTGGCGATCGAGGTCACGATACGTGTCGTGGGGCTTGTCCGGTCCTGGAGCCAGACCAAGGTCGCGGGTGCGAGGATCACCAGGGTTGCAATCAGCGAACCGCCGTCAATGCCTTCCGGCCTGAAGATGTTTCGCAGCACGATCAGGGCAAAATTGACCCACAGGAGACCCATGATGCCGATGGAGGCGCGCTCGCGCAGTTTTTGAAGTTCATTCATGTCTGTTGTCCTTGAAGGCAACCCAATGCCAAATCATGATCGAGGACGAGAAGGGCCCCAGCCTCGAGTAAGCGGTCGACGAAATCCGGAGCATCCGAATGGGCGACGGAAATCCAGGGGACGCGGCCTGCCCATACGAAGGCTCCACCGGCACGCTGCAATACACTCATGTTGCCGGCCGCTGACGCGGCGGGATCAGTAATCACCAAGACAAAGGGAGCCGTCGGTCGGGCGGCAGCAGCCCCGGTGACGGCGACAGCGAGTGCAAAATAGGTCGCCGTGAGGAATGCGTTCATTGTATCCGTCAGTTTCCGAGCCCCGGGTCTGGTCGAACATTCGACACACCGGTTCATCCAGCCTTGCTACATTAAACCTTGCAAAACTTCCTTAATGCCTGGTTAGGCGCCCCATAAAATCAGACATTTGAACGTCTGATTTGAAGCGCTTCACAAGGCCGGTCTTAACCGTTTCGTATGGGGTGATCGGCTAAGTGTTCGTCCAGGCTGCGCCATGCTGGACGACGAGTGCGCCGCCTCAAGACACCTCTCCCGGATTTGGAGCAGCGACAGTGACCACGGCAGAAGACCTTCAGAAGATCACCGTCTTCATGCTGAAGCACCAGATTGCCGGCCTGCCGCGAAATTTCGAGCTGATCCACGCGGCGCTCGGGGGCGGACAGCCGGAACTCGCCCGAGACATTGCAGACCTCGGTGCCCGGCCGACACAGGCCGCGCTCGACCAGGTCGGCCTCAAGCATCGCCTGCCCGGCCATTGCGGGATTACGGCCGAGCGGCTGCAGGCGGATGCGCTCAAGACGCTGTCGCGTCTCTCTGACCAGCTCTCGCTCGGCCTCAGCCAGAAGCGCGCCTTCACGAATTCCGTCGAAAGTGTCATTCGTTCGATCCGCGACGACGTCACCGTCGGCGTGGACCAGTTGCTCGGCGAACTCGACATGCTCGCCTCGATCGGCAAGGACATGGTACGTGCCGAGACCGCGCTCACCGTCAGTGTCCGTGACGGGCTGGAGAGCCTGGAAAACGCAGATCGCGCCATCCGGGCCGCACAGGCGATGATGACAAAGGACAGGCTGACCGGCCTGCCAAACCGCATCAGCCTGTTCAAGACGCTTGACGAAAGCCATGCCGAGGCATCACCCGCTCATCCCTCCGCCTTGATCCTGATCGAAATCCTCGATCTTCCAGGGCTTACGCACCAGTACGGTGAGGAGGCCGTGAGCAAACTCATCAGAGGGCTCGCCGCCATCTTCAGGAAGGCAATCAAGAAGCAGGACATCATCGCCCGGATCGAGGCCGACTGCTTCGCCTTCGTCTTCGAGGGCATCAATGCCGACGAGGCGCATGTCATCGCCGAGAGGCTGTTCACGACGGCGGAGAACAACCTGGTCTTCGCCTCCGAAACCTCGCAGGACGTCGGCGGACTACCGCTCGCCATCGGGCATGCAATGGCCCATGAGGCAGCCGATGCCGCGAGTTGGCTCGCCATCGCCAAGAACGCAGTCGTGCACGCACGGCAGAACCCGCGCCAGCCGATCATCGGCCACAAGCCGGGGCATCGTCAGGTGGCCTAATCACCTGCTCTACCGAGACGGAGGGAGAATACCCGACCTCCCCCCGTCCGGACCCAAGTGCTACGCCGGAACGAACTGGTTCTGCTGGGTAAACCGAATGGAGATATCGGTGACACCCTGGAATACGACCTCATAGGCAGCGCTGGACACCGCCGTATCGATCACCTGCCCTTCGACGAAAGAGCCGGCCAGAATGTAGTACCGCGGTTTCGGCGTGAACTGGTAGGTCAGGTTCGGTTCGAGCTGCACGGCAATCGCGGATTTCCCTGACATAGCCAGGCCCACATTGACTGAGACCTTCTGGCTGCTCTGGACCGGCACGGTCGGCAGCGTACCGTCAGCCTTTACGACGATCAGCCCCGGCGTCCCATCGGTCGGGGAATCGGGGAACCCCGGAGCACCATAGGGGAACTGCCCCTGGTAGGTGACACCGAGGGTGTTGGCCGAGTTGATCAGAACGCCCATCTGGCTGGCGGTCTGGAAGCTGCGGGGCTGGGTGGTCGTTCCCAAGTCCTGAATGTAGCCGGTTGTCGCGGCATAATCGATCGTCCAGCTGAACTGCGACTGACTCGGATTGTCAGGGGTTCCCTTTGCAGCACCACCCACCATCCAGGCGAGCGAGATTGGATCGAAGGATGCGCCGATCACCTTGGGTATCGTCTGAAACAATGCAAACTGCTGGAACTTCGCGTTTTCGTTGAGAACCTTCAGCGAATAGGGCTGACCCAGACCAGCCTTAGCCTGCTCGGCGATCAGCTTCTCACCCATCCAGAACATCGTCATATCCATTCTCCTTGTCGCGTTAAACGGCAGGCTTCGCACCACGCGTCGCCTTGCCTGCCAGCCTCCAGCAAGAACCGAAGACGGCAACGGTGTAACAACCGTGATCACAACCCTAGATAAGTTTTATTTCGCCGTCTGTTACCCATGTGACAACCTCAGTTTGCATTCGCGCTGATAAATGGGTGCGAACCTGACTTAGCTTTCATGACAGGACTGCCAGCTATGGACCTACGGACCTTGCGTCCTTCGATCGATGCCCCTGCCGTTATCAACCTGTTGGAGCTCATAGATGCAGACGCAATTGTGGGGCTGGAACATGCCTTTCGCGTACGTCACTATGATACCGGTCAGACGCTGTTCCAGACCGGTGATGCCTGCCGATGCATATGTGTGGTGCTTTCAGGCGCAGTTGGTCTCTACTTCCAATCGGAAGATGGCCATGAGGTGATTTTCTCTGAGATGCGCGCGGGAGATATGATCGGAGAAATCGAACTGATGCTTGGTAGCGCGCACTCGGCAAGCGCAGTCGTCTGCGCCCCCACAAGGATGCTTGAGATCGACAAGGCTGCTTTCGCCAGATTGGCATCCCAGCCACAAGTGGTTGAGTTTTTCTTTCGGAGTTGCGCCCGCAAGCTACGCAGCGCTATCAGATTTGCTGAGGGCATCGCACTGCATCCGATCGAAACGCGTCTGGCTCGCCTGCTGCTCGATCTCGCAGAACAACACGGTCAGCCGTCCCACCAAGGTATTCTTATCGAGAAGACAATATCCCAGAACAGGATGGGACAACTCATCAACGCCAGCCGCCCAAGGGTGAATGCACAATTACAGGCCTGGAAAGCGAAACAGATCATTGAGACTCACAGAAATCGGATCCTGATTCGCAATCCGGACTATCTGCGCCGCAGGTCTCAATGGGATCCCCCCCTGAAAGAGACCCTGTGAGCAATGCCGGCGGCGCTGGTCCGCCGGCTCTTGTCGTGTCACTTGCAGCCGCCGCTGACATAGTCGATCATCTCTTGCGTCTTTTGAGTGAAGGCCGGCCCGTAGACACTGGTTTCATTACCAGATGAGACCACGCTGACGGCCTGGTAAGGTTCGCTCTCGCCGACAAACCAGGCTCCGCCACTTGCTCCGCCGCCATACATCGGATGCGGCATCGATTGGTATGCGTCGCCGGCCTTCAAGACGATCGTCCCCTCCTCACGATACATATATTCTCCCCCCTCAATGCGCCCGGGGTATCCCGTCACGGTCACCGTGGCATCGAGGCCGACGACACCGAGGTCATAGCGACCGACAGCCGTTGGCTCAGTCGTTCGCATCACGGAATAGTCGTACTGGGATCTGGAAAGACTTGGGGGGGTGTCCGCGACACCGGTCCAGGTAGTCAGAACCGCCGCCAGATCGATTTGATAAGGGGTTCCACCCCCGCCATTATACCCCTGAATAAACCGGATATTCGTCGCAGTGGCGCCGCCTTTCCAGAGGCTATGTGCAGCCGCGATCACGATCTTGTCGCCCGCGACAAACTGTGCGCTCGCTGTATAGTCGACGCCACCACGGGTGAAGAAAAGCTTGCCGCCGAACTTGTACGGCGCCGTGTCGATCGGTGCACGCTCGGCATCGCCGAGCCTGGAAGTTCCGCCGAGATGCGGTCCATCTGCAGGGACACCGGGTGTCTCCGGGACAGCGTTGCGCAACCTTTCCTCAGTCCAGTAGTCAGGGCCGGCTTGGGCCAGGACATTGGATGCGGGGGCCCAGCACGTGAAGTCGCCATCTGCAAATGACACTGATGGCAAAACGGTCAATCCGGCAACGGTCGCCAGTAGGCAGTTTCTGTACGAAGTAATCATGCTTCTCATCTCCTCTGTACCCGGGAAGGCGCCGCGGTGATACGGCGCGCAGACAGATGCTAGGCAATCGGCGCACGACGGGCTGTTCCGAGCGGCACAGGGCGCCCCGCCCGCTTGCCTTTGACCGAGACATCGGCCAAAAGCCAAAGCCATGATCACCATCACCGACATTTCCGCCCGCATCGCCGGACGTCTGCTCATCGACCATGCCAGCGTCTCGCTGCCGGCCGGCACAAAGGCCGGCCTGGTCGGCAAGAACGGCGCCGGCAAGTCGACGCTTTTCCGCATCATCACCGGCGACTTGGCCTCCGAAAGCGGCAGCGTCTCGATCCCGAAGAATGCCCGGATCGGACAGGTGGCGCAGGAGGCTCCGGGAACGGAAGACTCGCTGATCTCAATCGTGCTTGCGGCGGACAAGGAACGGGCCGCCCTGCTCGTCGAAGCCGAAACGGCGACGGATGCGCACCGCATCGCCGAGATCCAGACACGGCTTGCTGACATCGGCGCGCATTCGGCGGAAGCGCGCGCCGCGACAATCCTGTCCGGCCTCGGCTTCGACCACGCGGCACAATTGCGTCCGGCCTCGTCCTTCTCAGGCGGCTGGCGCATGCGCGTGGCGCTGGCGGCGGTGCTGTTTGCCGAGCCGGACCTGCTGCTGCTCGACGAACCGACCAACTATCTCGATCTGGAAGGCGCAATGTGGCTCGAGGACTACGTGCGCCGCTATCCGCACACGGTCATCATCATCAGCCATGATCGCGACCTCCTGAACACGGCCGTCAATTCGATCATCCATCTCGACCAGAAGAAACTCACCTTCTATCGCGGCGGTTATGACAGCTTCGAGCGGCAGAAGGCTGAGGATGACGAGTTGCAGATGAAGGCCAAGGCGAAGAACGACGCCGCGCGCAAACATCTGCAGAGCTTCATCGACCGGTTCCGCGCGAAGGCGACCAAGGCCAAGCAGGCCCAGAGCCGCATCAAGGCGCTGGAGCGCATGGGCACGGTTGCCGCCGTGATCGAGGACCACGTCCATCCGATCACCTTCCCGAAGCCGGAGAAGGTGCCCGCCTCACCGATCGTCGCGATCTCCGGTGGCGTGGTCGGTTACGAGCCGGGCAAGCCGATCCTCAAGAACCTCAACCTGCGCATCGACAATGACGATCGCATCGCATTGCTCGGCTCGAACGGAAACGGCAAGTCGACCTTCGCCAAGTTCATCTCCGGTCGACTGGAGGCCCAGGGCGGACAGCTGAAAACGGCGTCGAGTCTGAAGATCGGCTTCTTCGCCCAGCACCAGCTCGACGATCTGATCCCGAACGAAAGCCCCGTCGACCATGTGCGCCGGCTCATGCCGCTGGAACCGGAAGCCAAGGTGCGCGCCCGGGTCGCCCAGATGGGGCTTGCGACCGAGAAGATGGAGACGGCAGCCAAGGATCTCTCAGGCGGCGAAAAGGCGCGTCTCTTGATGGGGCTTGCGGCCTTCCATGCGCCGAACCTCCTGATCCTCGACGAACCAACCAACCATCTCGACATCGACAGCCGCAAGGCACTGATCGAAGCGCTGAACGACTATGAAGGCGCGGTCATCCTGATCAGCCACGATCGCCACCTGATCGAGGCGACCGTCGACCGGCTCTGGCTGGTCAACAATGGAACCGTGACCAGTTTCGATGGCGACATGGAAGAGTACCGGTCGCTGATCATCGCGTCAGGCAAGAAGCCGGCGGAGAAGGACAAGGGCGACAGCGGTGCTGACACCGTCAACAAGGCAGAGCAGCGCAAGGCGGCAGCCGACAAACGCGCGAGCCTTGCGCCGCTGAAGAAAAAGATCAACGAAGTCGAGGCTTTGACGAAGAAGCTGGAGACTTTGATTCAGGCACTCGACAAGGAACTCGCCGATCCCGCGCTGTATGAGAAGGCGCCGGCCAAGGCCGCGGAAAAAGCAAAGCAGCGCGGCGAAGCGGCCGCCAAGCTTTCGGCGGCCGAAGAACAGTGGCTGGAGCTCTCTGCTGAATACGAAGAAGGAATGGCCGGCTGATTCCTCGCGCTCACAGAACGACGTGCGCCGCTCACGCAAATGTTTGCGTGCAACCATCAAAGCTCGCAGCTGAAAAGTAACCTAGCGATAACTGTGGTACACCATACCGTGTACCAACGACCAATCTATGACCAATGCTAGAACTTTAGGAAATATTTAAGTATCTTTCCCGAATATATTCACTCTTTCGAATAGTCTGTTTCAATCCTAGGCATGCGGCTTGCCGCATTCAGTACCCCCTTCCGGCACCGCCATGGAGGATGGCGAAGCTTTGCACGCCTGAGGACGTGTGAGGGCGCCGTATGTCGCCGCAGCGATGTTGTCTGCGGTTGGTTCCGTTTCGCGAAATGTCATGATGGCGCTGGCGAGTTCGAGAAATGATAGCGAAAATGACGAAAACCACGCTCTCGATCAAAGCATCCCTCGTGGGAGCACTGTCGCTTCTGCTGCTTTTGCTTGTCCTCCAAGGCGCCTTCGCACTGATGTCGATGAACGGCGTCTTTTCCAACGTCCAAAGGCTGGCCCAGGGTTCGGTGCCGGTCGTGGACATCACGAACCGTCTGAACATTTCCATCGCCAACCTGCGTGCCCTGCAGACCCGCCACATACTCAGCACGACGCCGGACACCCTTGCTGCAGCCGACGCTGCCGTTACCCGGGAAGTCGAAAAGCTTAGAGACCGGATGGCACGCTACGAAGCCATGATCAGCCTGCCGGAAGAACGGCCCGCCTTCGAAGGCTTCAAGGCGAGCGCCGAGCGCTATCTGGCCGCCGGCGAGCGCATGATCGAACTCTCCCGCGCCGGCGACAAACAGGCGGCGGCGGCTCTGCTGACCGGCGAAATGGTCGTCGCCTATGACGAGATGGACGGCCACGCCGATACTTTCCGCGATGCCAATGTCGCTGCTGCGGAGGCAATGTACGAGGAAAGCGCCCGCGAATTCCGCTTCGCGCTGGTGAGCAATATTGCCGTGCTGATCGTCGGCGCGCTTGCCGGCATCCTCGCCATGCTCTTCGTCGCCCGCGACGTCACAAAGCCAATCGAGCGGATGACGCGGGTCATGGGACGCCTCTCCCGCAACGAGTTCGACGTGGAGATAGCCTATCTCGACCGCAAAAATGAAATCGGCGACATGGCCCGGGCCGTCGACGTCTTCAAGCAGAATGGTCTCAGGGTGCGGGAGATGAACGCCCAGGAACACCGGATGAAGCAGCGCTGCGACGAGCTGCAACAGAGTATCGGCGAGGTCTGCGCTGCGGCCATTGCCGGCGATTTCACCCAGCGCATCGATCGCGACTTCGAGTTCTCCGATCTCAACGCCTTTGCCACGTCGATGAACGAGCTTGTGCGTTCGATCGATGCGGGACTTGCCGAAACGCGACGGGTCATTGCCGGCCTCTCGGAGGGTGACCTGACAGAAGCCATGCAGGGGCAGTTCCACGGTGCCTTTGCGGAACTGCAGGGCAATGTGAATGGCACCATGCAGGTGCTCCGCACCGTGGTGTCGGAGGTTCGCACCTCGATCGACCAGATCCGCTCCGGATCCGGCGAACTGCGTTATGCCTCTGATGATCTTGCCAAGCGCACCGAACAGCAGGCAGCGGCTCTCGAGCAGACTTCGTCGGCGCTCGAGGAGATCACGACTGCGGTTCGCCAATCGACCGACACGGCGCTTCAGGCCACCCGTATGGTCGACGAAGCCCGCCGCAGCACGGAGGATTCAAGCTCCGTGGTTGGTGATGCGGTTGCCGCCATGGGTCGGATCGAACAAGCCTCGGGCGAGATCGGCCAGATCATCAACGTGATCGACGAGATTGCCTTCCAGACCAATCTTCTGGCGCTCAATGCCGGTGTCGAAGCCGCCCGCGCCGGCGAAGCCGGCAAGGGGTTTGCCGTCGTAGCTCAGGAAGTGCGGGAGCTTGCGCAGCGGTCCGCCGGTGCCGCAAAGGACATCAAGTCGCTGATCACCAAATCCGGCGAGGAGGTCGGGATCGGAGTACGTTTGGTGACTGCGACCGGCGATGCGCTGTCGCGCATCCGCGACCATGTCATGCATATCAATCAGTCGGTTCACCAGATCGCGGCAGCGGCCAAGGAGCAGTCCCACAAGTTGCACGAGGTCAACACCGCCGTCGGACAGATGGATCAGTTCACCCAGCGGAATGCAGCCATGGTGGAGGAAACGACGGCGAGCACAAACAGGCTGGCCGACGATGCGGTCAATCTCGCGCGGCTGATCAGCCACTTCAAGATCGAAGCGAGTTCGTCTGGTGTGCGGTCGTCGCTGCCTGCGGCGAACGATAGCGGAGGCCAGCAGACAAGACGCGCTGCCGGCGCGCGCTGACCGCCCTCTCCCTCAAACATCAACGGGCCGCCTCCGGGCGGCCCATCTGCATTTCAGCCGATCCGGTCTCAGGCCTTCTTTTCCCAGCGACCTTCCGGTGACTGCTGCCAGTAGGTCAGACTATGGCCTTCGCCCTTCAACCGTTTCCACTGCGACCGGGCCCCATCAAGCTGCTCGGTGTCATAGCCATCGAAGACAAAGACGACGCGGTCATAGGCGAGATCCGCAGGCGGTTCGGCACCATCGACCAGAAAGCGGACACTCGCCTGGTTGATGTTGTCCTTGCTTGTGGTCAGCAGAACCGGCTGGCGGTCGGGAGAGGCGCCGTCCTCGGTGCCATGCGGCAAAAAGCTCTCCTCGCGGTAGGTCCAGAGATGCGCGTCGAGGGTGTCGCGCCGCTCCGGATCGCGGGTCTGGACCGCGACACGCCAGCCGCGCTCGACACTCTTCTCCAGAAGCGGCGGAAGAGCGTCCTCCAGCTTCGATTCCGTCAGGTGGTAGAAGAGCACATCGGCCACGGACTCGTTCACCCTCATTCGGCTTCGAAATGGGCGCGGACGAGCTCGTCGAGCAGCCGCACGCCGTATCCCGAGGCCCAGGACTGGTTGATCTCATCGGTCGGCGAACCGATCGCGGTGCCCGCGATATCGAGATGCGCCCAGGGCGTGTCCTTGACGAAGCGCTTGAGGAACTGCGCTGCCGTGATCGAGCCGGCCTGCCGCCCGCCGGTGTTCTTCATGTCGGCAAACTTTGAATCGATGAGCTTGTCGTAGTCCTTGCCGAGCGGCATGCGCCACAGGCGTTCGTTGGTCGTCAGGCCTGCGGCGAGAAGCTTCTCCGAAAGGTCGTCATCATTGGAGAACAGGCCCGCATGCAGGTTGCCGAGGGCGACGCCGATTGCTCCCGTCAGCGTGGCGAGATTGATCATGAAAGCCGGCTGGAAGCGGTCGTTGCAATACCAGAGGGCATCACAGAGCACGAGACGGCCTTCGGCATCCGTGTTGATGACCTCGATCGTCTGGCCCGACATCGAGGTAACGATATCGCCGGGACGCTGGGCGTTGCCGTCTGGCATGTTTTCGACGAGCCCGAGGATACCGATGGCGTTCAACTTGGCTTTACGGGCAGCCAGCACATGCATGAGGCCGGCAACGGCGGCAGCACCGCCCATGTCGCCCTTCATGTCTTCCATGCCACCGGCCGGCTTGATCGAGATGCCACCGGTGTCGAAGACGACGCCCTTGCCGATGAAGGCGACCGGCTTGTCCTTGGGCTTGCCACCCTTCCACTGCATGACGACGAGGCGCGGCGGACGCACCGAGCCCTGGGCGACACCCAGAAGCGCGCCCATGCCAAGCTTCTTCATCTCCTTCTCGGTCAGGATCTCGACTTCGACACCGAGCTTTTCGAGCTCCTTCGCCTTGGCGGCGAATTCGAGAGGCCCGAGCACATTTGCAGGCTCATTGACCAGATTGCGGGCAAGGATCACGCCGTCGGCGATCGCCTGCGCCTCGGCAAAGGCCTTCTTTGCAGCGGAGGCGTTGGCGGTCACGATCGTGATCTTGACCGTCTTGTCGGCCTTCTCGTCCTCGTCCTCCGCCTTTTTCTTCGTCTTGTAGGTGTCGAACTTGTAGGCGCGAAGCAGCATGCCGAGCGCCAGATCAGCAGCAGCCTTCGGCGCGACTTCCAGTCCGGGCACGTCGAGATACACGGCGACTGTCTCTGCGCCCTTCAGGGCTGCGGTCGCTGCTCCGCCGGCCTTGAGCCAATCATGGGTCTTGAGGGCCTCTCCCTTGCCGAGCCCGAGGACGACGATCCGATCCAGCGGCGAGCCATGGGGCGCGACAATGTCGAGCGTAGCCAGTGCCTTGCCGGTGAATTTGCCGACCTTGGCGGCCCGGGCATAGATCCCGGCCGGATCCACCTCCGACAGCCCGGCCGGCTGGTCAGCCCCGGAAGTCTTCAACAGGATGGCGAGACCACCGGTTGCGGCATGGGACTTTGCGAAGGCTATGGCAAGTTTCAGCGACATGAACAGCACCTTAGAATGGGCATGAAAAGGAGAGTTGCAGGGGATCATGGTCTTTTCACAAACGATGGCAAGACTTTGACCATTCATTTGCCAGCCAATCCCCCGATTGCGACAGCGCGTCGAGAGCGTGTCCGATTTATCGCGGTGGGCCAGAAAATGAATTCACGAAGCCGGGGAAAATACCAAGGGCCGGTCGCCAAATCGCCGTAACCATCGTAGAGAAAGCCGATCCTCGGCGCGACGTCCACGTGTCGCGTCTGCAAGGGAACCCTATGAAGATACTCGAACAATACATTCTGCGACGGGTCGTCCTGATGTTCCTGACAGCACTACTCCCGGTGCTGGCGATCATCTGGACCACGCAGGTATTGCAGCGTATCAACCTCGTGACCGATAGCGGCCAGTCAGTCGGCTCCTTCATGGTCCTGGCGACGATGATCCTGCCGACGATCGTCTCCACAGTGTTGCCCTTCGCGCTCGTGATCGGCATCACCCAGACGCTGACGACGATGAACAACGATTCGGAACTCGCGGTCATTGATGCCGCAGGAGCGCCGCGCCGCACCATCCAGCGACCGCTGATCCTGCTCGCTGCTGGCCTCAGCCTGTTTTCCTTCCTGATGATGGGCTTCGTCGAGCCGGCAATGCGCGTCAATGTCCGGACGATGATCGCTACTGCCTATGCGGACCTTCTCTCCTCGGTCATCGAGGAAAAGACCTTCCGTCAGATCGAACCCGGGCTTTACGTGCAGATCTCCGAACGTCAGGCCGGCCGCAAGATGAAGGGCCTGCTCGTCGCCGACTCGCGTGATCCCGCTTCCGAGCTGATCTATTACGCCCGGGAAGGCGCCGTCGAGGAAAACGGCAAGGCGCTGGTGATGCAGGATGGAGAGGTGCAACGGAAATCGCCGACGGGCGACGTGACCGTCATCCGCTTCGACCGTTATGCCTTCGACCTTTCCGATCTGTCCGAGGAACGGGGCCAGGCGCGCTTCGGTGCCAAGGATCGGGATCTGTTCTACCTCATGGACCCGGATCCGCTGGACAAGCGGTTCCTCAGTCATCCGAACGATTTCAGCGCGGAACTGCATCGCCGCATCAGCGCCTCTCTCTTTCCGCTGGTCTTCGCAATCATCAGCCTGATGATCTGTGGTGACGCGCGGTCGCACCGCGAGGCGCGGCTGCATCCCATGGCCTCCGCACTCATTCTGGCGCTCTCGATCTTCTGGGGTTCAAACTACGTGACATCCCTGGCGGAGACCTCCAGCGCCTACACCCCGCTGCAATACCTGCTCCCCCTGGCGAGCGGCGGCCTCGCCCTGTTCATGCTCGCCACGAATCGCAGGCCGGCACTGCCCAAGGCACTGGCCAACCTGATGCAGGCGGCAACGACCGCGACACAACGGCGACTGGGCTCCGGGACCGGAGGCGCCGCATGATCTGGACGCTGGGGCTCTACTTCTTCCGCCGCTACATGATGACCGCAATGTGGTTCTTCCTCGGCGTGCTTTCCATCACCTATCTCATCGACTTCACGGAAACCTCGGGACGCTATGCAAGCCTCCCGGGCTACTCGGTTCCGGGCGTTCTCTATCTGACCGCTTTGCGCCTGCCGCTCATCCTGCAACAGACGGTCCCGTTCATCGGTCTCTTTGTCGGCATGGCCACGCTGATCGCGCTCAACCGCAAGTCGGAGCTGGTGGTCGCCCGGGCGGCTGGCATTTCGGTCTGGCAGTTCATGGCGCCATTCATCATCGGCGCAACGCTGCTGGGCATGGCGACGACGCTGATCATCAATCCGCTTGCCGCCTGGGGACAGCGCCAGGGCACGGAGATCGAAACGCAGTGGCGCGAGACGGCGGGAAGCAACAAACCTGCACCGATTCCGTGGCTACGCCAGTCGAGTGGCGACAACGACGTGGCCCTGGGTGCTCGTGCCGTTCTGGAGGACGGAACCTTGCTCGTGGATGCGGTTCTTCTGCACTTCGACAAGGACGGTCGCATTGTGCTGCGCCAGGATGCGCGCACAGCGAAGTTGAAAGATGGTTACTGGATGCTTACCGACGTGCTGGAGACACGCCCCGGCGAGATCCAGACGCGGCTTGCCGACGCTCGGGTTGCCACCAATCTCAACGAGGAATTCGTGCAGCAGCGCCTGGCCAAGCCAGAGAGTGTTGCTTTTTATGATCTTTTTCAGAAAATTGAAGTTGCCCGTTCGTTCGGCATTGCGCCGCACGCCCTGGAAACACAGCTTCACTCGCTGCTTTCCCTGCCATTCCTGATGGTGGCGATGACACTGATTGCCGGCACCGTGTCGCTCAAATTCAGCCGTATCAATCAATCACGTACCGTGATTCTCGGTGGAATCTTGTCAGGCTTCGTGCTTTATGTTGTGACAGTGCTCGTCAGGGCATTCGGAAGCAGCGGCGTCATGCCGCCATATGTTGCGGCCTGGGTCCCAGTTGTCGTAGCGATGGCATTGGGGGCAACGATTCTGCTTCACAAGGAGGATGGTTAGTGGCGGTAAAAGACCGCGGGAATATCAGGAGGCTCTCGGTAGCCCTGCTGACCAGTGTCGCTGTGTGCGCTGTGCCGCTCACTGCGTCTCTCGTGCATGCGCAGAGCCTGTCGGACTCAGCGACGACGGCAGGTCAACTCCCTGATGACGCGAAGCTGCTCCTTGCAGCCAATGAACTCGTTTATGACCGTGATGCCGAGCGCGTTGTCGCCAACGGCGCGGTGCAGATCAATTATGCGGGCTACCAGATGGTCGCCCGACAGGTCGTCTACGATCAGAAGACGGGCCGCGTCACGGCGGCCGGCAACATCGAACTGGTGGAACCGACCGGCAACCGCATTTATGCGGAATCACTGGATGTCACCGACAACTTCTCGGATGGCTTCCTGCGCGCGCTGCGCCTGGAGACCACGGACAACACCCGTCTGGTCGCAGAGAGCGCCGAGCGCGTCGGCGGCACCCAGATGATCCTGCACAAGGGCGTCTACACGGCCTGCCTTCCCTGCGCCGAGAATCCGTCGCGTCCGCCGATCTGGCAGGTGAAGGCGGAGCGGGTTGTCCAGGACGGCAAGAAGAAGACGGTCCGCCTCGAAAAGGCTCGCTTCGAGCTGTTCGGGCATTCGATCGCGACGCTTCCGTTCATCGAGGTGCCGGACAACACTGTGAAGCGCAAGTCCGGCTTCCTGTTTCCGGAATTCCGTTCGGGCGAGAACATCGGCTTCGGCATCTCCGTTCCCTATTACATCGCCATCGCACCGGACCGCGATGCGACCGTGACGACCACTGGCTTCACCAACCAGGGCGTTCTGCTGGAAGCGGAGCTGCGTCAGCGTTTCGAGCGCGGGCAGGCCAATCTGCGCTTCGCCGGCATCAGCCAGATGAACACCGACGAGTTCACGGCTGGCACCAGCGACGCCGATCGCGATTTTCGTGGTCTTGTAGCCTCCAAGGGCGACTTCAAGATCAATCCCCGCTGGACCTTCGGCTGGGACGTCATGTTCCAGACCGACAACAACTTCGCCCGCACCTACGGAGTTGACGGCCTGAACAGCTCGACGAATACCAATGTCGTCTATCTGACCGGCGTCGGCGAGCGCAATTTCTTCGATATGCGCAGCTACTATTTCGATGTTCAGGATGCGGATATCGACAATACCGCCGAGAAGAAGCAGGCAACCGTCCTGCCTGTCATCGACTACAGCTACTACGCTCCCGAACTCGTTGCCGGCGGCCAGCTGTCGGGCACGCTGAACTTCACATCCTTGTCGCGCTTTTCCAGTGAAATGGCCGACATGAACGGCGATGGTGTGAACGACCTCTATCGCGGCCTTAAGGGCAACATGAACCGCCTGACCGGCGAACTCGAATGGGAACGCACCTTCGACGGCCCGGGCGGCCTCCAGATCACTCCGTTGCTTGCTGCACGCGGCGATGTCTACGGTCTGGCGATGAACGAACCCGAAACTTACTCCGGCGGCTATAGCTCAAATGATGCACCGGCACGGTATCTTCTGACTGCCGGGATCGAGGCGCGCTATCCCTGGCTGATCACCACGGACAACAGCACACACATCATCGAGCCGATTGCACAGATCTATGCGCGCAACGATGAGGATTTTGCCGGCCAGTTGCCGAACGAAGACGCGCAGAGCCTTGTCTTCGACGCGAGCAACCTGTTCTCGCGCAACAAGTTCTCGGGCTTCGATCGGGTCGAGGGTGGCACGCGGGCGAATGTCGGCATGCGATATACCGGCAGCTTCGACAACGGCATCGGCGTTCGCGCGGTCTTCGGCCAGTCCTATCATCTGGCGGGGCTGAACTCCTACGCCACGGACGACCTGCTCGCCGTCGGTTCCGATTCGGGCCTTGAGACAGATGTCTCGGACTTCGTTGCCTCGGCCGGGTTCGAACTGCCTGTCGGACTGTCGCTCAGCGCCGGTGTCCGCCTCGATGAGAAGACGCTCGACGTTCGACGTACCGACCTCAACGCGACCTATGCGCAGGAGCGGTTCGAGACGAGCCTGACCTTCACGCAGGTCGATGCACGGCCTGACTACTCGTTCAGCGAGGACAACCAGACGATCAGCAGTTCCTCGACCGTCAAGGTCACACAGAATTGGTCGGTCTTCGGTTCGGTCAACTACGATATAGACGCCAACTCCTTCAACCGTCGGAGTGTCGGCATATCCTACGCCGACGAGTGCACCGTCTTCTCGATCGCCTATTCGGACAAGTATGACCCGAATGCCGAGACCGCGAACGACTGGACGATTGGCGGCAAGCTCGTCTTCCGTACCCTTGGCGAGATCAACCTGAGCGATAATTCGTTCTAGTGATCCTTCGCCTCTTCGGCGGACGTCATTGTTTCGCCGCACGGATTGTGCAATCCGTGCGGCAGTTTTAAGATCCGTTGATAGACGAACGTCCGGGCGATGCCGCATCCTCCGGAGAAAGGATTAGAGATGGCCACCGCGAAAAAGGGCACCAGCTTCCTGCTTGCCGGCGTCATCGCGCTGTCCCTGAGCGTGAGCCCCAGCCCGATCATTGTGCCTGCACAGGCTGCAACGTCCGTGGTGGCCGTGGTCAACAAGACCGCGATTACAAGCGGAGACGTCTCGCGGCGTGCAGCATTCCTGCGCCTGCAGCGCCGCAGCGGCAATCTGCAGAAGATCGCCAAGGAAGAACTGATCGACGAGGCGCTGAAGCGCCAGGAAATTGCCCGGGTCGGCCTGTCGGTGAGCACCGCAGAGGTCGACGCTTCGTTCGAGCGTTTCGCCTCGTCCAACAAGATGTCCATCTCGCAGCTGAATTCAGTGCTCGATCAGGCAGGTGTCGGAGCGGCTCATTTCAAGGCGTTCATCGCGGTCTCGATGAGCTGGCCTCGCCTCGTCAATGCCCGCTACGGTGCCGGCTCGCGCGGGCGACTGTCAAACCAGGATCTGATAACGCGCCTGCTGGAGAACAAGCAGAAGCCGGTCACGACCGAGTATTTCCTCAAGCAGGTCGTGTTCGTCGTTCCGGCCTCGAAGAAGGGCAGCCTGGGCAAGCGCAAGGCGGAAGCCGAGAAGTCTCGTTCGTCCTTCCCCGGCTGTGATCAGGCGATGGAATTCGCCAAGAACTATCTCGACGTTTCGATCCGCAATCTGGGCCGCGTCATGGAGCCCGAACTGCCGCCGGAATGGAAGCCACTGATCGAGAAGGCCAAGGACGGAACGACAGCAACGCGTGTGACCGATCGTGGCGTGGAATATCTAGCGATCTGCAATCAGCGCCAGGTCTCCGACGACGTTGCAGCGGAGGTTGTCTTCCGGGCCGAGGACATCGGCAAGGAACAAGAGGGCGGCGAGAACCCGAATGCCGCCAAATATATGGAAGAACTGCGCTCGAAGGCCCAGATCGTAATGCAATAAACGGCGAAAGGCCGATCCATGAATGATGGCGTCCTTCCGCTTGCGCTCAGCCAGGGTGACCCGGCGGGGATAGGTCCGGACATCGCGCTGCAAGCCTGGCTGCGGCGCGAAGAACGGGATCTTCCGGCTTTTCTCTACATCGGTGACCCGGCCGTTCTGCATGTGCGTGCCCGACAACTGGACCTCGACGTTCCGATCGTGGAGACAGATGCGACGTATGCCTCGCAATTGTTTCAACGGGCGCTTCCGGTGCTTCCCATAGCAACGGGCGTCGATGTGCTTGCCGGCAAGCCACACGTATCCAATGCCCGCGGCACGATCGCAGCGATCGAAACTGCCGTTTCCCTTTGCCTCTCCGGTGGCGTCCGTGCGGTCGTGACCAATCCGATCGCGAAATCGGTGCTCTACGAAGCCGGGTTCGGCTTTCCGGGGCACACGGAGTTTCTCGCCGATCTCGCATCCAGGGCCACCGGCGAGACCCGCATGCCGGTCATGATGCTGGCCGGGCCCAAGCTGCGTGCCGTACCGGTTACGATCCACATCCCGCTCAAGGACGTTCCCGGCACACTGACCGAGGCCCTGATCATCGAGACATGCCGGGTGGTCGCCCAGGATATGAAGTCGCGCTTCGGCCTTCCATCGCCGCGGCTCGCGGTCGCGGGTCTCAATCCGCATGCGGGTGAAGGTGGCGCGATCGGGCAGGAGGATGATGCGATCATCCACCCCGCAATCCGGCAGCTGCGCGACGAGGGGATCGATGCCTTCGGGCCCCTCCCCGCCGATACCATGTTCCATGACGATGCGCGGACTCGCTACGACGTGGCCATCTGCATGTACCACGATCAGGCGCTCATCCCGGCGAAGGCGCTCGGCTTCGATGACAGCGTCAATGTCACCCTCGGCCTGCCCTTCATCCGCACCTCGCCCGACCATGGAACGGCCTTCGGCCTGGCCGGTACCGGGTTTGCCAAGGAAACGAGTCTCGTTGCCGCACTGGAGATGGCCGACAGAATGAGTTTCGCACAGGACACGTCCCGCTGATGGCCGCACTCGACGGACTGCCGCCGCTGCGCGAAGTGATCGCGCGCCATGGTCTCGACGCCAAGAAGGCACTCGGCCAGAACTTTCTCCTCGATCTCAACCTCACCCAGAAGGTGGCGCGCACAGCCGGCTCGCTCGAAGGGGCAACAATCATCGAAGTCGGCCCCGGTCCGGGCGGGTTGACGCGGGCCATCCTTGCTCTTGGGGCGAAGAAGGTCATCGCCATTGAGCGGGATGCGCGCTGCCTACCGGCCCTTCAGGAAATCGCCGATCACTACCCCGGCCGTCTGGAAGTGATCGAGGGAGACGCGCTGAAGACCGATTTCGAGGCCCTCGCCAAGGGCGAGCCGGTCAAGATCATCGCAAACCTCCCATACAATGTCGGCACCCAACTCCTGGTCAACTGGCTCCTGCCGCGGCAATGGCCGCCGTTCTGGCAGTCCCTGACGCTGATGTTCCAGAGAGAGGTCGGACAGAGGATCGTCGCTCGCGAGGACGACAATCACTATGGCCGGCTGGGCGTGCTCTGTGGCTGGAGAACGGAGGCGCACATGGCGTTCGACATCCCGCCGCAGGCCTTCACGCCGCCACCGAAGGTGACATCGACGGTGGTTCATCTGGTCCCGATCGAAAAACCGCTGCCGTGCAATCCGGACAAACTCGAGAAGGTGACACTGGCGGCCTTCGGCCAAAGGCGCAAGATGTTGCGACAGAGCCTCAAGCCCATTGGCGGTGAAGCACTGCTCGACCGCGCAGAGATAGACCCCCAACGCCGGGCGGAAACGCTCAGCGTCGAGGAGTTCTGCCGTCTCGCCAATCTGCTTTGACAGGCGCCGGCCGCGTTGTCAGGCGGCCTCCCGGCCACGGTCACGCTTCTCGTGCTGCGGCAACTTGAACAGCGCAACCTGTGCGTTGAGCCTGTCAGCTTCCGTCGCCACACTCGACGTGGCTGCACTCGCCTCTTCGACCATGGCCGCATTCTGCTGGGTCACCTGATCCATCTGGCTGACGGCCTGGCTTATCTCGGCCAACGCCGCAGACTGCTGCCTTGCGGCGGCGGCGATCGCGCTGACCCGCTCGTTGATCTTCATCACATGCTCTTCGATGCCTCGCAATGTATCGCCCGTTTCGTGAACGAGACGAACACCGGCTTCGACCTCCTGCGCCGAACGATTGATCAATGCCTTGATCTCGCGCGCGGCCGTCGCCGAGCGTTGAGCAAGCTCGCGCACCTCCTGAGCGACGACGGCGAAGCCGCGTCCGCTCTCACCGGCTCGTGCCGCCTCGACCCCGGCGTTTAGCGCAAGGAGATTGGTCTGGAAGGCGATCTCGTCGATCACGCTGATGATCTGACCGATCTGGCCGGAAGACTGCTCGATATGGTGCATCGCCCTGACGGTATCCGAGACCACGGTGCCGGACTTCTGGGCGGTCGCCGTAGCCTCGCGCACGAGCAGTCCCGCTTCCTCGGCTCTCTGCGTGGCACTGCTCATGGCCGCCGTGATCTCGGTGATGGAGGCAGAGGCCTCCTCCAACGCCGCCGCCTGGCGCTCGGTGCGGCGGGCGAGGTCATCGGCAGCGAGTTGCAACTCCTGAGAGCCGCCATGCAACTGGCCGGTGCTGAGCCTGATCGTCGACATGACGCCGCAGAGGCGCTCCATGGAACCATTGAAGCTCGTGCGCAGGGGATCGAGCGACGGCGCGAAGGCTCGCGTCAGGCGGAAACCGATGTCACCCGACGACAGGGCATCGAGGCCACCCGCGAGCTGCTCCACGGCATCGGCGATCTCAGCCGCACGCTCGGCCCTTTCGCGCTCGGCAGCCTGCTCTGCGGCCCTCTTGATCCGTTCGGCTTCCTCCTGCTCCTCGCGTTCCTTCAGCATGCGTGCCTTGGCAAGCGCAATGTATTGGCGCACGGCGCCCCCCATCTGACCGATCTCATCCTTGCTTTCCGACTGGATCAGATCGACCTCGATCTGGCCGGCCGCAAGATCGTGCATCGTCCGTGTCAGCTTGCGAAGGGGGCGAACGACGGTCAAGGACAGGGAGATCGCGAAGAAGCAGGCGAAGCTGAGCACCGAGCCGGTGACACCGGCAACCCGCAGCAGGTGCTGATACTCCTCTTCGGCCATACTGGCCGCATCAACGACAATCGTTCCGAGGGTCTCGTTCTCCAGCTCTTTTAGGCGCTCGATCCTGCGCGCCGAGCGCTCCAGCCATTCCCGGTCATCGATCGAGCTGAGGTCCGCAGCCAGACCGCCGACCATCATCTTCGACCGAATGTTCTCCACCATCTCGGAATCGGAGGTATGCAGCGATTCCCGATAGTGTTCACGCTCCTCGTCAGGCAGGAGTTCGAGATATTGGTCGATCAGGGATTTCTGCGAACCGAACATGCCGACGAAATCGAGATAGTGCGTCTCGTCGAACCTGCCTTCCGCGATGAAGGTGTGTCCCAGGTTGCGCTCCTGACCGGCCACCTCCTTGGCATTCATCAGAAGGTTGTAGGCCATCATCTTGCCGACGACGCCCTTGGACCCCGCGATCAACGAAAACTCCCTCGACACGTTCATCAAGCGATGGACGAGATCGGTGTAGAAGATGAACGCCTCCTGCGGCGCGATCTTCAGCGCATCCGTGTCGGCACGCATTTGCGGCAGCTTTGCCAGAGCGGCGGCCAGTTCCTCCTCGTGGCGGATGAGGGTCGCATCGCCTTCCGCCTTCATGTCCGCAAGGACCTGATCCATGCGTGCCAGCGCCGGAGCGGCCTGCTGTCTGCTTGCGTCCAGTTCCGCACGATGGGCTTCGCCCTTCGCAGCAAGCAATCCGACCGCTTCGGCACGCTCGCCCTGCAGCGCGTGGACGAAATCGCCGATCACGCCGAGGTCAGCACTCACAACGCCGAGGTGGCGCGCATGCTGATAGGCCGCAAACGTGGTGTTGATTTCGACACAGGCCAGACCGGCCAGCGCCAGCAGCGGTATGGCAAGTGCCACCGCGAGGCGCCAGGTTACAGAAACATCCGTCAGTCGCATTTCGATCCCCAGCATTCGCCCAGCGGAAGCCCCGGCTCCGCAACCATAGCGTCAAGAGGATGATGCGATGCAATGGTTAAACATTAGTCATTATTGAATTACGCAAATTGAGCGATGCTGCAAATTCTTTCACTGCTCAGGTTATGGCGCGCTCTATATTTGAAATCGCAGCCTGATCTATCAACCATGTAGCGAGCGATTGGACAGCCTCGCCGCCACTGCCGGACACAAGCCAGTAACCGCGCTCGGGTACCGACACAATCTCACCGGCCATCACCAGCAAGTTGGCCTCCAGCAGATGGTCGATGATCCCGAGCCATCCAAGCGCCACGCCCTGCCCGGCCATCGCGGCCTGGACCACAAGCGCGTATGTATTGAAGCGGAGGTCACCCGAACGATCCGGTGACGTCCCGCCAAGTTGCAGTCTCGACAGGTAGGAGGGCCAGTCGAGCCAGGGGGAAATGTTTTCGGCTTCGAGGTGGATTAGGGGCCCCTGCTGGATCAGCATATGGGATCCGGCGGCGGGCAGACTGCGGGCCAGCGAGGGCGTGCACACCGGAACAACGCGCTCCGGCATGAGCAATCGCGGGCCGGTACCGAATTCACCACCAGTTCCAAAGGCGACGGCCAGATCGGCGTCCTCGCGCCAATGTTGACCGAGACGCTGGGTGGCGACGATCTGAAGATCGATGTCCGGATGACTTTGCCGGAAGGCATGCATGCGCGGGATGAGCCAAAGGCTGGAGAAGGCATAGTCTGTGGCCAGTCGCACGGTCGGGCGGCGTCGCGCCGCGCGCAGGCTGCGCTGCAAGGCGTCCACGTCGGACA
>CALSAF010000008.1:0-55380 GCA_943372805.1 Rhizobium sp. Q54 | reverse complement strand
GGAACCATGGAATTCCCCGCATGCGCAAGAGCCTCTCTCTCCTCGGTTTTCTGACAGGTCTGCTGCTGCCCTCGCTGACCTTTGCGGCTTGCGAGCAGATGCGCGAGGGGGCTGCGGCCTACCTTGCCTGTCGCTTTGATCCGACGCGGGAGGATGTGCGCCTGCATCTTGCCGGGCCGGATGGTGCCGCCTATGGCGGGTTTGTCGGACTGCGGCGGCAGCTCTGGGCGGAGCGCCGCGTGCTGCTCTTTGCGATGAATGCCGGCATGTATCACGACGATCTGTCCCCGGTCGGGTACTTCGCCGAGTATGGCAAGGTGCTGAAGCCGGCGGTGACCGGCGGCGGATGGGGGAATTTTCACCTGCTGCCGAACGGGGTCTTCCTGATCAAGGGCGGCAAGGCTTCCGTGATGGAGACCAAAGCCTTTGTCGCCAGTGGCGTGGTGCCGGATTTCGGCACGCAGTCCGGGCCGATGCTGGTCATCGACGGCAAGCTGCATGCGAAGTTTCTCGCCGACAGCGACAGCTTCAAGATCCGCAACGGCGTCGGTGTCGACGACCGCGGGCAGGTCCACATGGTCGTCTCGCGGGTGCCGGTGCGCTTCTATGACTTTGCGGTGTTTTTCCGCGATCGCCTTGATGTCGGCAACGCGCTTTATCTCGACGGGACGATCTCAAGCGTGTTCATCGCCGAGGAGAAGCGGGTGGACCGGCTGTTTCCCATGGGGCCGATCCTCTCGGTCAGCATGCCCATCCCGCAGTGACGCTCTATACTGCCGCCTTCGGGTAGGCGCGTTCAAGCCCACCGGAGCGGGTGAGCCCAGTGCGGAACGAGGCGAAGGCCGGGTGCTGGCTGGAGCGGGCGGCTTCCATCAGGCGGATCTGAAGACGGGCAGGGGCATTGCCACCGATCCATTCGCCTGCACGCTCAAGCTTCAACGAATTGAGAAAACGGGCTTCAGAGGCGATTTCGAGATAGACGTATAGGCCCTCGAGCAGGGCATCGTCCTGGGCCGGGTTTTCGAAGATCAGCTTCAGGAAGGCCTGATCCGGCTCCTGCAGGGAGGCGATCTTGGCAGCGACGGTGTCGCGATCCGGAAAAGCGGACATGGGTTTACTCCCTCACATGGTCAAGGCTCTCGGACAGGGGCAGGCCCCATCCATTAGGATGAGCTACACCACAGCAAGTTTGCCCGAGGCTTGCTGCGCTGGCATGGGGGGCGTGGCGTCACTCGTGGCGGAGCGCATCGATCGGGTTCATCTGGGCGGCGCGGCGTGCGGGGAAATAGCCAAAGATCATGCCGATCGCCGCCGAGAAGGCGAAGGCCAGAAGGATGATCGAGGGGCTTGCGACGAAGGGCACCGACATCAAGGTGACAGCCGTATAGGCGATGCCAAGGCCGAGCGCTATGCCCACCACGCCGCCGAAGACGGAGAGCGTCACGGCTTCGACGAGGAACTGCATCAGCACCTGACGCTCGACGGCGCCGATTGCCAGCCGGATGCCGATCTCGCGCGTGCGCTCGGTAACCGAGACCAGCATGATGTTCATGATGCCGATGCCGCCGACGAGCAGCGAGACGGCGGCGACTGCGCCCAGCAGGCCGGTCATCAGCGTTGTGGTGCCGGTGAGGGTGGCTGCCATCTGGGTCATGTCGTTGACGGTGAAGTCGTCGTCACGGCCGGGCACGATCTTGCGGCGCTCGCGCAGCAGGCGCTCCACATCGGCCTGGACCTTTGCAGTGGACACGCCGTCTTCTGCCGATAGCATGATGCTGGAAACATCCGTCGATCCGCCGATGCGGCGCTGGAAAACCTTGAGCGGCATCATCACGACGTCGTCCTGGTCGCTGCCCATGCCGCTCTGGCCCTTCTTTTCGAGAATGCCGATCACCTGGCAGGCGACATTGCCGACGCGGATCGTCTGGGAGATGGCGGGGGTGGAGCCGAAGAGCTTGGAGCGCACGGTTTCGCCAACAAGGCAGACGGCCTGGCCGCCGCGCTCTTCGGAGGCCAGGAAGCTGCGGCCGGAGGCCAGTTCCCAGTTTTGGGCGATCAGGTAATCGTCTCCTGAGCCGATGATCGAGGTCTGGCGGCTCTGGCCGCTGAAGATGACGGTCTGGCTGGACTGGTTGATGGCAGCCACGGCACGCAGGCCGGGGATCTGCTCGCGGATTGCATCAATATCCCTGATGGTGAATTTCTTGGCGTCGGTGGCTGCACGCCCCGGTCCGAACTGGCCGGGGCGGACGAAGAGCAGGTTGGTGCCGAGCTTGGAGATCTCGCTGGTGACCTGGGCAGTCGTGCCGTTGCCGATCGTCACCATGGCGATGACGGCGGCAACGCCAATGACGACGCCGAGCACGGTGAGGAAGGAGCGCAGAAGGTTGCGGCGGATGGCGCGCAGCGCCAGCTTCAGGGTTTCACCGAACATGGGCGCGCGCCTCCTCGATCCCGCTGTCGGACTGGATATGGCCATCGACAAAACGCAGGGTCCGCTTCGCATAGGCCGCAATATCGTCTTCGTGTGTGACCATGATCACCGTGATGCCGTGGTCGCGGTTGAGGCCGGTGATGAGTTCCATGATCTCGCGGCTGGTCCTGGTGTCGAGATTGCCGGTGGGTTCGTCGGCGAGCAGCACGGCGGGGCTGGTGACGATCGCGCGGGCAATGGCGACGCGCTGCTGCTGCCCGCCGGACAGCTCCTGGGTCGTGTGGTTTTCGCGGCCTGCGAGGCCGACCTGTGACAGCGCCTTCAGCGCGCGGGCCCGCCGTTCACGCCCGTCCATGCCGCGATAGACCAGCGGCAGTTCGACATTTTCGACGGCGGAGGTGCGGGCAAGCAGGTTGAAGCCCTGGAAGACGAAGCCCAGCATGTGGCGGCGCAGCAGCGTGTATTGCGCACGGTCGAAACCTGATGTGTCGATTCCTTGAAAGAAATACTGGCCTGATGTCGGCACGTCGAGGCAGCCGAGGATGTTCATGGCGGTCGATTTGCCGGAGCCCGATGGGCCCATGATCGCGACGAATTCGTTGCGCTCGATCGACAGGTCCACCCGGTCGAGTGCGCGGATGGTTGCCTCGCCGCTTCCATAGATGCGGGAGATCTGGCGAAATTCGAGGAGCGGGGAGGAGGCCATGGCGCGCCTTAGCCGTTGCGGACGGTCTGGTCGGTGATGACCTGGTCGCCCTCCTTGACGTCGCCCTTGACGACGACCGTGTTCTGGCCGTCGGAGGCGCCGATCTCGATGTTGACGGCCACTGGTGCCCCGTCACGCAGCAGCCAGATGGTGCGCTCGCTGCCTTCGGGTTCGGGCGCGCTCTGCGGTGCCTCGCGGGGCGGGCGGAAGAGACTGAAGACGCCGCTGCCGCCGCCGGTGGTCTCCTTCGCGGTGGTCGCCGGCGGGGAATAGCGCAGAGCTGCATTGGGGATCAGCAGGCCGTTCTTTACCGACTGAACGACGATATCGGCTGTCGCGGTCATGCCCTGACGCAGCAGAAGATCATCATTGGAAACGGAGAGAATGCCCTTGTAGGTGACGACGTCGCTGACGGTTTCGGCGGCGTAGCGGATCGAGGTGATCTCGGCGGGGAAGCGCTGGTCGGGGAAAGCGTCAACCGTGAATGTGGCGGCCTGGCCGACGGCGACCTGGCCGACATCGGCCTCGTCGATCGAGACCTGCAGCTCCATCTGGCGCAGATCGCCGGCGATGGTGAACAGGGTCGGCGCTTCGAGCGAGGCGGCGACTGTCGCGCCCGGATCGACATTGCGCGACAACACGATGCCGGTTATCGGCGAAACAATGGTGGCCTTGGACAGCGCAAGCCTGGCCTGTTCGAGGGCGGCTTCTGCCGAGATCACATCGGCATCAGCGCTCTCGCGGGCGGCCGATGCTGCCTGATAGGTGAATTCGGCGGTATCGAGATCCTGCTGAGTCGAGACGCGGCTTGATACCAGCGCAGTCAACCGATCGAGTTTCGCCTTGGCAGACTGCTCTTCGGCACGCGCCCTCGATACGGATGCACGAGCGGAGGCGAGCGCTGCCTCCTTCGCCTTCAGATCGGCATTCAGCTTGTCGGTGTCGAGGCGGGTGAGCACATCGCCCTGTTTCACCTCGCTGTTGTAATCGACCAGCACCTCGCGGACCGTGCCGGATTGCTCGGAGGACACATCAACCTGCACGGTGGGTTCGACGGAACCGGTCGCCGTCACCACCACGGTCAGGTCGCCGGGCTTCAGGCCGGCGGTGACATAGCTGACCGTCGTGCCGGCGGAGGACCAGAGATAGGCGCCATATGCCAGAGCGGCAAAGGCAAGCAGGCCGAGCAGGCGCAGGCCCCACCGCGCCTTCGGGCGCGCTGCACTTGCCAGAAGCATTTTCAGCTCCTCGGTTTCGCGTGAGGTCTCGGGGTTTGCGTCGTCGTTCACATCAGCTCCGTGTCATTCCTTGGCTTCGGCTCCGGACCATGGCCCAGACCGGAGCCCGCGCCCTTGATCGGGGTCAAGCGCTTGCGGTCTTCCCTTGGTATCGAGATAGAGGTTCGCCGGGGAAAGGACAGTGAAAGATTGGTAAGGTTGGTGTTTGTGCGACCCGAGGAACGAAGGAACGGCTTCTGCTCATGGCTTTGCACGTGCTGGCGCAGGGATCGGCAGGGCGTCTCACGCAAGACGGGCGAGCTGTTCTTCAGCCGCACCGACCTCGAATGGAGAAGGCTCAAAGAGCTTTGGGAAACCGTTCACGACGCGTTTCCACCTGTGTCTTGGGTCGATGATGTTGCCTATGTCGCCGGTACAGACATCTCGGGAGTGGTGAGAGCGCAGGGATTCGAACCCTGGACCTACTGATTAAAAGTCAGTTGCTCTACCGGCTGAGCTACGCTCTCCCGTGCGGATTTTGCGCCGCCCCAAGAAGTGCGCGGAACATATGCAGGCGACCCCGACCGGTCAACCGCAAAAATGCAGTTTCGCCAGCAAAATGCAGCCCAGTTGTCGCAGCGTACGCAAAGGTGATTGGCAAGCAGGCAGCGCGCGGATTAGGAAGGGCGCCGTTCGGGTCCCGGAGTCTGTCGTGTCGATTGCCGATATTTCTTTTTTCAGTGCGCTTCTGGCGGGGGCCTTGTCCTTTCTGTCTCCCTGCGTGCTGCCGCTTGTGCCCCCCTATCTCTGCTACATGGCAGGGATTTCGGTCGACCAGTTTCGTGACGGTCAGGCCACGCAGAACGCCGCAGCCCGGCGCACGGTGCTGCTGACGTCGCTGGTCTTCACGCTCGGTTTCGCCACCGTATTCGTGTCCCTCGGTGCCGGCGCCTCGACGATCGGCGGGCTTCTGAGGCAGCACATGGACCTGCTGGCCAAGCTCGGCGGCGTCATCATCATCATCATGGGCCTGAATTTCCTCGGCGTCTTCCGGCTGGGCATCCTGTCGTCGGAATACCGATTCGCCGGTGGCGGCAAACCGGCAACGCTGTCCGGCGCCTATGTCATGGGCCTTGCCTTTGCCTTCGGCTGGACACCCTGCATCGGCCCCGTGCTCGGCGCCATCCTCGGTGTTGCCGCCTCCAAGGAAACCGTGGGCGATGGCGCGCTGCTGCTTGCAATCTATTCGCTTGGGTTGGCGGTGCCCTTCTGGATTGCAGCGGGATTTTCCGGGGCGTTCATGCGCTTTCTCACCCGCTTCCGCCGACATCTCGGGCTGGTGGAGAAGGCAATGGGCGGTCTCTTGGTGCTGACGGGCCTCGCCTTCATCTTCGGTTATGTCTCCGACATGGCGATCTGGTTCCAGCAGACCTTTCCAATCCTGTCGCAAATCGGCTAAGTCCGGAACGGGCGCGCGGAGGCGTCCGGATGGAGACTGCCGATGGCCGAGATTGTCGCGCTGGTACTGCCGTTTTTCGGTCTGATCCTGATCGGTTATGTCTCGGGCCGGCTTGGCGATCATTCGGCCCAGGCGCTAGGCTGGCTGAACTTCTTCGTGATCTACGTTTCGCTACCGGCACTGTTCTTCAAGCTTGTCTCCCGCACCCCGATCGAACAGCTGACCCGCATCGACTTCATCGCGGCCTGCCTTGCGGCGACCTACAGCATTTTTGTCCTGGTATTCATCATCAGCCGTCTTGTTCGCGGCAACAGCATTGCCGAGTCGACCGTCCAGTCGCTCGCGGGCTGCTATGGCAATATCGGCTACATGGGGCCGGGCCTTGCCCTGCTTGCCTTCGGCGAAAAGGCGGCTGTTCCGGTGGCGCTGGTCTTCTGCTTCGAAAACGCCGCCCATTTCATCGCCGCACCGGCACTGATGGCCTTTGCCGGTGGTGACAAGCGCCCCCCCTTGCAGCTCGCGCTCGACGTCGGCCGCAAAATCCTCACGCATCCCTTCATCATCGCGACGCTGATCGGTTTTCTGGCCGCCGGCCTGTCCTTCGAGCCGCCGATCGCCCTCCAGCGCCTCATCGACTATCTCGCTCAGGCGGCGGCGCCCTGCGCCCTGTTTGCCATGGGGGTGACGCTGGCGCTGCGCCCACTCAAGCGCATTCCGGTTGAGATCGGCTATATCGTACCGATCAAGCTCGTCCTGCATCCGATCCTGGTCTATGTGGTCCTGAGCTTCGTCGGCAACTTCGAGCCGCTTTGGGTCTACACGGCAATCCTGCTCGCCTCGCTGCCGACGGCAACCAATGTCTTCGTCATCGGCCAGCAATACGGGGTCTGGCAGGAGCGGGCTTCAGCCACGATCCTGATCACCACGGTGATCTCGGTGTTTTCGGTCTCGGCACTTCTCTTTGCGATCAAGAGTGGTGTCTTACCGCCCGACCTTTTTCCGTAACAGCGACGGCAGGCTCTTCAGGCCACGGCCAGGCGCAACCCCCTCCTGCATGACGAGGTTGCGCAAGGGGCCGATGCTGGCAAGGACCTGCAATCCGGCCGCCCGGACCATCTGAACCGGAAGCAATCCGGAAAGCAGGGATCTGTTCAACAGGTCGACGCTCGCCGTTCGGCTCGCAATGTCCAGGCGGCGCTTGCGGTCGAACCGGTCACCACTGTCGGCAGCGATGAATGCCGGACCGCGATCGATCAGGATTTCCTCCAAGGCCGCGATATCGCGCAAGCTGAGATTGAGGCCCTGAGCGCCAATCGGCGGGAAGGCATGACCGGCCTCGCCGACAAAGGCGGCACGCCCCTTGCCATAATGGACAGCGGTCATGCCCGACAGTGGCCAGGCCTGCACGCCTTCCTCCACGGACACCTTTCCGAGCATCGACTGCATGCGGCCCTCGACCTCCGCCGACAACTGATCGGCGGTCAGCGAGGTCAGGCGATCCGCCTCCTGCGGCGTCACCACCCAGACGAGGCTCGAGCGCAAGCCAGGCAAGGGCACCTGCGTGAAAGGCCCCGATTCGGTGTGAAACTCCGTGGAGATGTTCTGGTGTGGCAGAGTGTGAACGAAATTCATCACCACGGCCGTCTGGGGGTAGGACCAGGTCTTCACCCCGACGCCGGCGCTCTCGCGGGTCCTCGATCGCCGTCCGTCGGCACCGATGACGAAGTCGACCGTGACCGTCTCGCCGCCGAGACCGATGGTCACGGCCTCGACGCCGACATGGATCGTCTCCGCAGCCGAAGTCTTTCGGCTGATCAGCGGTTCCGACGCCACGGCTCTGGAGAGGACGGCAAGCACGGCGGCATTCGGAATGTTATAGCCGAAGGCGTCAAGCCCGATTTCGGCGCTGCGGAACGCGACCGTTGGCGCCCGCAGAAGGCGTCTGGTGCCGTCGATGATCTGCATCACCGTGAGCGGGGCAGCCTGCGTCTCGAGGTGCTGCCAGAGACCGAGACGCTGCATCATCGCCAATGACTGGTCCATCAGGGCGGTGGTGCGCCGATCGGATCCATCCGGCTCCGGGCCGACCAGAACCACACGACGGCCGCCCCGTGCCATGGCGATGGCGGCGATCTGGCCGGCCGGGCCGGCGCCAATGACGGCAATGTCGTGGTCGTGCTGCATCCTGAGGGTCCCGGGTTGGCGTGACATGACCTCTATCTAGATCGCCGGCGTGCCAAAATCCATGGGCCGAAATAGCGCAGTCACCGGCAATTGCAGCGCCGAAATCGGGGCATAGTCCGGCGCTTGTGTTGCAAACCGCGTCATTTCGTCCGATACCGTTTCTCCCAATTACGGTCGACCTGGAGCCAGGATGAAGATCTTCAACTACAAGCGTGTGCCATACGCCGAAATCCGCGCTTTTTCGGTGCATATTCTCACTGCTTCAGGCTCTTTCCTAGCTTTTCTGGGCGTTGTTGCGGCCGCCGAAATGCGCTTCGTCGATATGTTCTGGTGGCTGGGGCTTGCCCTGCTCGTCGATGGTATCGACGGCCCGATTGCCCGCAAGGTTCGTGTCAAGGAAGTCCTGCCGAACTGGTCCGGCGATACGCTCGACAACATCATCGACTACGTCACCTATGTGCTTCTGCCGGCGTTTGCACTCTACCAGAGCGGCATGATCGGGGAGCCGTGGTCCTTCGTCGCCGCCGGCCTGATCGTGGTGTCGAGCGCCATCTATTATGCCGACATGGGCATGAAGACGGACGAGTATTTCTTCTCCGGCTTCCCCGTTGTCTGGAACATGCTGATCTTCACGCTCTTTGTCATCGATGCCAGCGCCACCACGGCCCTGGTGGTCGTGCTGGCCTCGGTGTTCCTGACTTTTCTGCCGATCCATTTCCTCCATCCGGTCCGCGTCAAGCGCCTGCGGCCGCTCAACCTCGCCGTTTTCCTCCTCTGGTGCGGGTTTGGCGGCTATGCGCTGCTGCTGCATTTCAATTCGCCGACTTGGGTCGTGATCGGCATGATCGTCAGCGGTCTCTATCTCTACGTGATCGGGGGCGTGCTGCAGTTCTTCCCGGCTCTGGGTCGTCGCGACTGACCGAGTTTCGAACGCGTCTGGGCAAAACCAAAAAAAACTTTTGCCTATATATTGTGCGCTGCCGCAAACCGGTTATGAATTGAGCGATGGACTGGGCGCAAGACCTGGCCGGGACGCATGGCAATGCAAGGGGGACCTGTGCCGCATCAATCGCCCGAGGGTGACAAGCCGCTTCTGACCGTGCGGGGGCTGACGAAGCTGTTCGGCAGTTTCAAGGCCTGCGACGGCATCGACCTCGATATCGGCCACGGCGAGATCCACGCTCTTCTCGGCGAAAACGGTGCCGGAAAGTCAACCCTCGTGAAGATGCTCTTCGGCATCCTTGCGCCGTCCGCCGGCACGATCGGGTGGGAGGGGCAAGACAGGGTGATCCCCAATCCAGCCGCCGCCCGCCGCCTCGGCATCGGCATGGTTTTCCAACATTTTTCCCTTTTCGAAGCACTGACGGTCGCCGAAAACATCGCGCTGTCGCTCGACGAGAAGATCTCGATCTCCGATCTGTCGAAAAAGGCAGCGGAACTTTCGGTCGCCTATGGGCTGCCGCTCGATCCCAACGCCCATGTGGCCGATCTCTCGGTTGGCGAACGCCAGCGCATCGAGATCGTCCGGGCGCTCCTGCAAAACCCAAAGCTCATCATTCTCGACGAACCGACCTCGGTGCTGACGCCGCAGGAAGCGGACAGGCTTTTCGAAACGCTCTTCAAGCTCAAGGCTGAAGGCCGTTCCGTTCTGTATATCAGCCACCGCCTCGAAGAAGTGCAGCGCATCTGTGATCGCGCCACCGTGCTCCGCCACGGCAAGGTGACCGGCGCCTGCGATCCACGCCAGGAAACGCCGGCTTCACTTGCCCGGATGATGGTGGGGGCGGACGTCGCGTGTGTCGAAAAGGTGGAGCCGCCGACGGACGGGGCGGTGCAGCTGCAGGTCACGGATCTCTCCGTCAACCCGCGTACGCCCTTCGCCATGCCGCTGAAGAACGTGTCGATGACTGTGAAGGCGGGCGAGATCCTGGCGATTGCAGGTGTGGCCGGCAACGGCCAGAGCGAACTCTTCGATGCGCTCTCCGGGGAGTATCCGGTTCAAAACCCCGTTTCGGTCCGGTTGCGCGGCAAGTCGGTCGGACGCCTCGGCATCAACGAGCGCCGGTTGCTCGGCGCCGGCTTCGTGCCTGAGGAACGCCATGGTCATGCGGCAATCCCGGCCATGAGCCTGTCGGAAAACCTCTTTCTGTCGCGCAATGCCTCCGACCGGGCAGCCTATCTCACGGGCGGCAAGGTCGGCCTGATCCGCCATGGCCTCGTGCAGCAGGCGGCACGTCGTATCTCCGAGATGATGGATGTGCGCAAGAGCGGAGATGATCCGGCTGCCGGTTCCCTTTCGGGCGGCAACCTGCAGAAGTTCATCGTCGGCCGCGAGCTCGATCGGCAACCGTCGGTGCTCGTTGTCAACCAGCCCACCTGGGGCGTCGACGCAGGGGCTGCGAGCCGCATCCGTCAGGCCCTTGTCGACCTCGCCAAGAGTGGCTCTGCCGTCGTCGTCATCAGCCAGGATCTGGACGAGATCTTCGAGGTCGCGACCTCGATTGCGGCGATCTCCGAAGGCAAGCTGTCCGACGCCTATCCTGCCTCGACCATGACCCGCGAGCGCATCGGCATCCTCATGGGTGGCGTGCACGGTCTGCAGACTGCCCCGGAGACCGTCCATGCGCATTGAACTCGAACGTCGTTCGCGCCAATCCAGTCTCTTCGCCATCGTGTCTCCGCTTCTGGCGTTGGCGCTGACCGTCTTCTTCGGCGGCATCATGTTCGCGATGCTCGGCAAAGACCCTGTTTCAGCCCTCTACAGCTTCTTCATCGAGCCACTGCTCGAGGTCTGGTCGCTGCATGAGCTGGCGGTGAAGGCAGCTCCCCTGATCCTGATCGGAGTCGGGCTTTCCGTCTGTTATCGCTCGAACAACTGGAATATCGGCGCCGAAGGCCAATTCATTGCCGGGGCGATCGTCGGCTCCATCCTACCGATCACCTTCTACGAATGGACCTCGCCGCTGCTCCTGCCAATGATGCTTGTCATGGGCGCGATCGGCGGCGCCGCCTATGCCGCGATCCCGGCGCTGCTCAAGACCCGTTTCAATACCAACGAGATTCTCACCAGCCTGATGCTGGTCTATATCGCGCAGCTTCTGCTCGACTGGCTGACGCGCGGCATCTGGAAGGATCCGGCGGGTTACAACTTCCCGCAGTCACGCTCCTTCGTACCCGAGGCGGTACTGCCCGAGATCCTCGATTCGGGCCGTGCTCATCTCGGCATCGTCTTTGCGCTCGTGGCTGCCGTGGCCGTCTGGTTCATGATGCGCTACACGCTCAAGGGTTTCCAGGTGGTCGTGCTCGGTCAATCGGAGCGGGCAGGGCGTTTCGCCGGCTTCTCGTCTCGCAAGATGGTCTGGTTCTCGATGATGTTCTCCGGCGCGCTTGCAGGGCTCGCCGGCATTGCCGAAGTTTCCGGTTCTATCGGCCACATGCAGCCAACGATCTCGCCGGGTTACGGATTCACGGCGATCATCGTCGCTTTTCTCGGCCGTCTCAATCCGCTCGGTATCATCGCCTCCGGCTTCGTGCTGGCTCTGACCTATCTCGGCGGGGAGGGCGCGCAGCTGTCGATTGGCGTGTCCGACAAGGTGACCCGCGTCTTCCAAGGGCTGCTGCTGTTCTTCGTGCTCTCCTGTGACACACTCATCCTCTACAAGGTGCGCCTCGTCTTCGACCGTGCCCGCAATGCCTCAACAAAGGGTGCGTGACGATGTTTGAAGCCATCCTTCTGACCATCATTACCGCGTCGACCCCGCTGGTGATTGCCGCCATGGGCGAACTGGTTGCCGAGCGCTCCGGCGTGCTGAACCTCGGTGTCGAGGGCATGATGATCATCGGCGCCGTCTGCGCCTTCATAGCCACCAACATGACCGGATCGCCCTATGTCGGCGTTCTCGCTGGCATCGCGACCGGCGCGATCTTCTCGCTGCTGTTCGGCTTCCTGACGCTGACGCTGGTCGCCAACCAGGTCGCGACTGGCCTCGCGCTCACCATTCTTGGGCTCGGTGTTTCGGGCATGGTCGGTGAAAGCGTCGTCGGCGTACCGGGTGTCAAGATGCAACCGGTCGTCATCCCGCTGCTTTCCGATATTCCGGTGATCGGGCCGATCCTGTTTGCCCAGGATCTCTTCTTCTATCTGTCGATCGCGCTGGTTGCCGGGGTGAACTGGTATCTGTTCAAGAGCCGTTCGGGTCTAAAGCTCCGCGCCATCGGTGACAGCCATGGCTCGGCACATACGCTCGGGCTGCCCGTCATTCGCACCCGCTATCTCGCCGTGATGTTCGGCGGCGCCTGTGCCGGTCTCGCCGGCGCGCAGCTGTCGCTGGTCTACACGCCGCAATGGGTGGAGAACATGTCGGCCGGCCGAGGCTGGATCGCGCTCGCACTCGTCGTCTTCGCGGCGTGGCGGCCCTGGCGGGTTCTCGCCGGCGGCTATCTCTTCGGCGCCGTCACCATCGGCCAGCTGCATGCCCAGGCGCTTGGCATCGGTTTGCCATCGCAATTTCTATCCGCGCTGCCCTATGCGGCGACCATTGTCGTCCTGATCATCATCTCGCATAATCGCCGCACGACGCTGATCAACACGCCGGCCTGCCTCGGCAAGCCGTTCGTGCCGGATCGATAATCAAAACAAAAGCTTCAACCTAACCAGACAGGGGTACACTATGAAGAACATCCTCCTTGCGCTTGCCGCTTCGGCAGCCGCCATCGTGAGCGTCGCGGCTCCCGCTGCCGCTCAGGACAAGACGAAGGCGTGCTTCGTCCATGTCGGCTCGAAGACCGACGGCGGCTGGACCCAGGCCCATGACATCGGCCGCCAGCAGCTGCAGGCTCATTTCGGCGACAAGATCGAAACGCCTTACCTCGAAAACGTTCCGGAAGGCCCGGATGCCGAGCGCGCCATCGAGCGCATGGCCCGTTCTGGCTGCGCCATCATCTTCACCACCTCCTTCGGCTTCATGGACGCGACCCTGAAGGTCGCCGAGAAGTTTCCGGACGTGAAGTTCGAACACGCGACCGGCTACAAGACCGCTGCCAACGTCGCCACCTACAACTCGCGCTTCTATGAAGGCCGCTTCATCAACGGCCAGATCGCCGGCAAGATGTCGAAGACCGGCGTCGCCGGTTACATCGCCTCCTTCCCGATCCCGGAAGTCGTTGCCGGCATCAACGCCTTCCTGCACGGCGCCCGCAGCGTCAATCCGGAATTCAAGCTGAAGGTCATCTGGGTCAACACCTGGTTCGACCCGGGCAAGGAAGCCGATGCCGCCAAGGCTCTCTTCGACCAGGGCGTCGACGTCCTGACCCAGCACACCGACACGACCGCGCCGATGCAGGTTGCCGAAGAGCGCGGCCTCAAGGCCTTCGGTCAGGCATCCGACATGATCGCAGCCGGCCCGAAGGCGCAGCTGAGCGCCATCGTCGATACCTGGGCACCCTACTACATCAAGCGGACCCAGGCCGTGATCGATGGCACCTGGACTTCGGCTCAGACCTTCGACGGCTTGAAGGACGGCATCATGTCCATGGCGCCCTACACCAACATGCCTGACGACGTGAAGGCAATGGCGATGGACACCGAAGCCAAGATCAAGTCCGGCGAGCTGAAGCCCTTTACCGGTCCGCTCAACAAGCAGGATGGCACGGCCTGGCTGAAGGAAGGTGAGTCGGCTGACGACGGCACCATCCTCGGCATGAACTTCTACATCGAAGGTGTAGACGACAAGCTTCCGCAGTAATCTGCGAAGATCCATGCAATCTGAAGGGGCGCACATTGCGCCCTTTCTTTTTGAGATCACCTAAAAATACGAAAACACTCAGATAGCGCCTTCACCAAGATTGGTCTTTCGTATAATAGCCCGCGATACAGTCTGAAATGCGAGGCGGCATGCGTAAGGAAGAAGTTCGGGGTCTGAGCGTTGTTACGCATCTTCGCACAAGTCACGCAAAGGTCGTCGAACAACTTGGCCTTGCAATTGTCGGTGGCGACTACGACATCGGCGAGACGCTTCCAGGCGATGTCGATCTCGAACAACGTTTCGATGTATCACGATCCGTCCTTCGGGAGGCCATGAAGACCCTGGCCGCCAAGGGGCTGGTCATTGCAAAATCCCGCGTCGGGACCCGGGTCACCGAACGTTGTCATTGGGATATGCTTGATGAAGACGTGCTGCGCTGGCATTTCGAGAGCGGCGTTACCCGCGAGTTCATCGACCAACTCTACGACATCCGCCTGGTCCTCGAGCCCGCGACCGCCGCATTCGCGGCGGCGAGCGCCACTGCCGAAGATTGTGCCGAGCTGCGCGGTTATGCCATGCTGCTGGGATCCCCGGAGCTCAGCTGGCAGGATCAGGCCGTCGCCGATCTTCGTTTCCACGTCTATCTGACCCTGGTCGGTGGCAATCTGTTCATGGATAGCATGGTGGGGTTCATCAAGGCCGCCCTCGACGGAGCCTTCACGCTCACGTACCAGCAGACAGGCGGCGAGCCCCGCGGCGATGGCATCATCAACGCGCATCTCGCCATCGTTGCAGCGATCGAGCAGGGCGATCAGAGCGGTGCGCGTATTGCGATGGAATCCGTCATCCAGCGCGGCCGCGCGGCCGCGCTTGCAGCGATCGAGGGATCATCTCATCCGGGCTGATGCGTCTGTTTCGACTTGCGGCTCCTCTCAGTGGACGCTAGTGAGATTCGCCTTCCTCATCCCCGGAGCCGTCCATGACCCGCACCTGCCTTGCTGTCGTTCTTGCCGCCGGTGACAGCACCCGCATGAAATCCTCGATGTCCAAGGTGCTGCATCCCGTCGGCGGTCGCCCGATGATCGCGCATGTCATGGCCTCAATTGCCGCCTCCGGCGTATCGGATGTGGCGCTGGTGCTCGGTCGCGATGCCGAGAAGGTTGCGGCTGCCGCCGGGGTAGATGGCATATCCGTGGAAAGCGTCCTGCAAACCGAGCGCCTCGGCACGGGCCATGCCGTGCTGATGGCCCGTGCGGCAATCGCCCGGGGTTATGACGAGATTCTTGTCGCCTATGGCGACGTCCCCCTGATTACAGCTGCCCCTCTGAAGGCTGCCCGCGAGGCTCTGTCGGATGGCGCGGACGTCGCCGTTATCGGTTTCCACACGGCAACGCCGACCGGCTACGGTCGGCTGCTGGTCGAGAATGGCGAACTGGTCGCCATCCGCGAGGAAAAAGATGCGACAGAGGCCGAACGCGCCGTTACCTGGTGCAACAGCGGTCTTATGGCCATCAATGGCAAGAAGGCCCTGGAGCTGCTCACCCGCATCGGGAACAGCAACGCCAAGGGCGAATACTACCTGACAGACGTCGTCGAGATCGCCCGTTCGCTCGGGGGCAAGGCGGTGGCAGTGGATGCGCCGGAAAGCGAACTGACCGGCTGCAACAACCGCGCCGAACTCGCGATGATCGAGCGCCTGTGGCAGGAGCGCCGTCGCCTTGAACTGATGATTTCCGGCGTGACCATGATTGCACCTGAAACCGTCTTCCTCAGCCACGACACCGTCATCGGTCAGGACGCCCTGATCGAACCGAATGTCGTCTTCGGCCCCGGTGTCACGGTCGAAGGTGGCGCCGTGATCCACGCCTTTTCGCATCTTGAAGGTGCGCATGTCTCGGCTGGGGCGACCGTTGGACCATTTGCCCGTTTGCGGCCGGGCGCCAACCTCGCCGAAGGCGCAAAGGTCGGCAATTTTTGCGAGGTGAAGAAGGCAGAGATCGGCAAGGGCGCCAAGGTCAATCATCTGACCTATATCGGCGATGCCTTTGTCGGTGCCGAGACCAATATCGGTGCCGGCACCATCACCTGCAATTATGATGGCGTGAACAAGCACGAAACCCGCATCGGGGCAGGGGCCTTCATCGGCTCGAATTCGTCGCTCGTCGCTCCGGTGTCCATCGGCGATGGCGCGCTCATCGCCTCGGGCAGCGTCATCACCGAGGATGTCCCGGCCGATGCGCTCGCCTTCGGTCGCGCCCGCCAGGAGATGAAGCCGGGACGTGCCGCCGCCATCCGCGAGCGCAATCTGGCGATCAAGGCCGCCAAGAAGGCGCAGAAGTCAGCGGGTTAGGCGGCTTCACGAGACGTTATGCTGCGTTGCATTACGAGACGAAACGCAATTTGACTTGGCGCACAATTGCCTATCCCGGCAAAACCGCTAGGAAAAGGCCGCGTGATGGATTGGAAACGGAGAATTTCATGTGCGGCATCGTCGGCATTGTCGGTAACCAGCCGGTGGCGGAGCGTCTTGTCGACGCCTTGAAGCGGCTCGAATACCGCGGCTATGATTCTGCCGGTGTCGCCACGATCAATGACGGCAAGCTCGACCGCCGCCGCGCCGAAGGCAAGCTCTTCAACCTGGAGACCAAGCTCGCCGGTGACCCGCTGCCTGGCAATATCGGCATTGCCCACACCCGCTGGGCCACTCACGGTGTACCGAACGAGACCAATGCCCATCCCCATTTCGTCGATGGCATTGCCGTCGTGCATAACGGAATCATCGAGAATTTTTCCGAGATCAAAGAAGCACTGTCAGCGGAAGGCGCTGTCTTCACCACGCAGACAGATACGGAAGTCGTCGCCCAACTCCTGGCAAAGTTCCGCCGCCAGGGCATCGGACGCCGCGAAGCCATGCACGAGATGCTGCGCCATGTGACAGGCGCCTACGCACTCGCCGTCATCTTCAACGACGATCCCTCGACGATCATGGCGGCCCGCTCCGGTCCGCCGCTTGCAATCGGCTTCGGCGATGGCGAGATGTTCTTAGGGTCCGACGCCATCGCGCTCTCGCCCTTCACAAACCGCATCGCCTACCTCCACGACGGCGACTGGGCTGTGATCGGCAAGCAGGGCGCGCATATCTTTGACCTAGACGGCAATCCGGTCGACCGCCCGGTGCAGATCTCCTCGGCCAGCGCCTACATGATCGACAAGGGCAACCATCGGCACTTCATGGAGAAGGAGATCTATGAGCAGCCGGAGGTGATCTCCCACGCGCTGTCGCACTATGTCGACTTCGCCGAGCACACCGTCCGCGCTGCCGCGAATGAAATCGATTTCGCCAACCTGCGCGGTCTCGCCATCTCCGCCTGCGGCACGGCCTATCTGGCGGGCCTCGTCGGCAAATACTGGTTCGAGCGCTATGCCCGTCTGCCAGTCGAGATCGATGTAGCCTCCGAGTTCCGCTACCGCGAGATGCCGCTCTCGAAGGACCAGGCGGCCCTCTTCATCTCGCAGTCCGGTGAAACTGCCGACACGCTCGCCTCGCTGCGCTACTGCCGCGACAACGGCCTGAAGATCGGCGCGGTCGTCAACGTCAAGGAATCGACGATCGCCCGGGAATCGGATGCCGTCTTCCCGATCCTGGCCGGACCGGAAATCGGCGTGGCCTCGACCAAGGCCTTTACCTGCCAGCTCGCCGTACTCGCTTCGCTGGCGCTCGCTGCCGGTCGTGCCCGCGGCACGCTGGATGAGACGGAAGAAAAGCAGCTCGTGAAGAGCCTCGCCGAGATGCCGCGCATCATGAGCCAGGTGCTGAACGCGGTGCAGCCGCAGATCGAAGCGCTGTCCCGCGATCTCTCCAAGTTCAAGGACGTGCTCTATCTCGGTCGTGGCACGAGCTATCCGCTCGCGCTCGAAGGCGCGCTGAAGCTCAAGGAAATCTCCTATATCCACGCCGAAGGTTATGCCGCCGGCGAGCTGAAGCACGGCCCGATCGCTCTGATCGACGAAAACATGCCTGTGATCGTCATTGCACCCTTCGACCGCTTCTTCGAAAAGACCGTGTCGAACATGCAGGAAGTGGCAGCCCGCGGTGGCAAGATCATCTTCATCACCGACGAGAAGGGGGCCGCCGCCTCCAAGCTCCCGACCATGGCGACGATCGTGCTGCCTGATGTGGCCGAGATCATCTCACCCATGGTCTATTCGATCCCGATCCAGCTGCTCGCCTATCACACGGCCGTTTTCATGGGCACGGACGTCGACCAGCCACGCAATCTCGCCAAGTCCGTCACGGTCGAGTGATCCCGGATCGGGGCGGGCCGCCGCCCCAATTCTTGCTCTTGCGCCGCCAGTTGCGCTCCTGCATTGTCCGCGGCGATACGGCGCTGCACAATGACGGTAGGCATGACCGAAGGTTCTGACAGGATATCGATGGCGGCCCGGCTCAGGAACAATTTCCTGACCGGCTTGATCATCTGCGCGCCGATGACGATCACGATCTATCTGACCTGGACCTTCATCCGCTGGGCCGACAGCTGGGTGAAGCCCTATCTGCCGGATCGCTATAATCCGGAAGCTTATCTCAAGTTCGCCATCCCGGGGACTGGGTTGCTAATCGCGGTCATTTTCATCACCCTGGTCGGCTTTCTCGGGCGGAACCTGATCGGTCGCTCGATCGTCTCGTACAGTGAGAATATCCTCAACCGGATGCCGCTGGTGCGCACGGTCTACAAGAGCACCAAGCAGATCTTCGAGACAGTGCTGAAGGAGCAGGGCAATTCCTTCAAGAAGGTCGGACTGATCGAGTTTCCACGCGCCGGCACCTGGGCTCTCGTCTTCGTCTCAACCGATGCAAAGGGCGAGATCGCCGCAAAGCTCAACGAGAACGGTGAGGAGATGATCGCTGTCTTCCTGGCACCGACACCTGTGCCGACTGCCGGCTTTCTGATGTTCGTGCCGCGCAGCAAGCTGATGCTGCTCGACATGAGCCCGGAAGAAGGGGTGAAGCTGCTGATCTCGGCCGGTCTGGTCACGCCGGAATACAAACCGAGGGCTGTGGATTCAATGGCAGTGTTCCAGGACCTTGCCGCGCAGGACCCCTTGGAACCGCCCAAGCGGGCAGGTGGCTGAACCCGCCTCTCTCCTCACCCCGCATGCAGGAAGCGGATCGCCTCGTCGCGGCGATGCAGATAGAGCAGCGTGCGCACCGCCTGCCCACGCTCGGAGGTCAGTTCCGGGTCACGCTCGAGCAGATAGGCCGCGTCCTTGCGGGCGATTTCCAGGAGATCGCCGTGATGCTCCAGGCTGGCGATCTTGAACCCCGGCGTTCCCGATTGCCGGGTCCCCAGCAATTCACCTTCACCCCGCAGTTTTAGGTCCTCCTCAGCGATCAGGAAGCCATCTTCCGAATCGCGCAGGATCGACAGCCGCGCCTTGCCGGTTTCGCCGAGCGGTCCCTTGTAGAGCAGGATGCAGCTCGACGCCTCGTCGCCCCGGCCCACGCGACCGCGCAACTGGTGCAGCTGGGCAAGACCGAAGCGTTCGGCATGTTCGATGACCATGATCGTCGCATCGGGCACGTCGACGCCGACTTCGACCACGGTGGTGGCAACCAGCAGCCGCGTCTCGCCATTCTTGAAGGCAAGCATCGCGGCATCCTTTTCCGGCCCGGCCATACGCCCATGCACGAGCCCGATCGGCGCCTTGATGAACTGCGCAAGCACCGCTTGCCGCTCCTCGGCCGACATCAGCTCACTTTCTTCGGTCTCCTCAACCAGCGGGCAGATCCAGTAGGCCTTCTTGCCCTCAGCGATCGCAGCCCTCAGCCGCTCGATGACATCGGGCACACGCTCGGTCGGCACAGTCACCGTCTGGATCGGCTTGCGGCCCGCCGGTTTTTCCGTGAGCTTGGAGACGTCCATGTCGCCGAAGGCAGCCAGCACCAGTGTCCGCGGGATTGGCGTGGCGGTCATGACCAGCATATGCGGCGAGATGCCCTTGGAGGTCAGCCGCAGACGCTGGTGAACGCCGAAGCGATGCTGCTCGTCGACCACGGCGAGCGTCAGATTCTTGTAGTTCACGGTGTCCTGGAAAAGGGCATGCGTGCCGATGACGATCTGGGCCTCGCCAGAGGCAATGCGCTCCAGGATCGCCTCGCGCTCCTTGCCCTTGGTCCGCCCGGTCAGCACTTCGATTCGCAGGCCAGCCGGGGCGCCAAGCTTGGCAAGTGTTGCGTGATGCTGCCGCGCCAGGATTTCCGTCGGTGCCATCAGCACTGCCTGTCCACCCGCCTCGACGGCAGCCGCCATGGCAAACAGCGCCACCAGCGTCTTGCCGGCGCCGACATCGCCCTGGACCAGCCGCAGCATGCGCTGGTCAGACGCCATGTCTTTCAGGATGTCGTCGATCGCCGCCAGCTGGCTGTTGGTCGGGGTGAAGGGCAGGGTGGCGCGGATCTTCCCGCTCAACTCGCCCGTCGGCTTGATGGGCGTGCCCGGCACCCGCCGAAGCTTCTGCCGCACCAGCGCCAGCGACACTTGGCCGGCGAGGAATTCGTCATAGGCGAGCCTGCGCCTTGCCGGCGCCTGTGGGTCAATGTCCTTTTCATCGCGCGGGTTGTGGAGTGCAACGAGGCTCTCGCGCACACTGGCGAAGCCCTGTTTCGTCACGAGCGGCGCATCCGCCCATTCCGGCATGTCTGGCATGCGCTCGACCGCAGCCTCGACCGCCTTGCGCAGCACTTTCGGTCCAAGCCCCGCCGTCAGCGGATAGACCGGCTCGACCAGCGGCAGGTGCTCCGCCTCGCTCGCCTTCATCATCAGGTCCGGATGCACCATCGAGGGGCGACCGTTGAACCAATCGACTTTCCCCGAGACCATGACGGTTTCATCGATCGGCAATGCCTTTTCCAGCCAATTGCCCTTGACCCGGAAGAAGGTGAGCGCCAGTTCCCCCGTCTCGTCATGCAGCATCACGCGGTAGGGCAGGTTGCTCTTGCCCTTCGGCGGCGGAAGATGCCGGTCCACGCGCCCGGTGATCGTCACCAGCGAGCCCTGGTTCGCATAAGCGATGCCCGGCTGGTGGCGCCGGTCGATCAGCCTGTGTGGTGCGAGGAAGAGAAGGTCGACCACCCGCGCATCCTCGGCATCCTCGCGCCCGAGCAACGTGGCGAGAAGCTGGGCGAGCTTGGGGCCTACTCCGCTGAGCGAGGCCACGGAGGCAAACAGGGGGTCGAGAAGATGGGGACGCATGATGGGGGCAAAATGCCTCGTTATTTGCCCCTTTGGCAAGCTGACATTTGCCGGTTGCTGCTCTATAGAGGCCCCAAGAATTGGAAGGATGCCGATATGACTGGACTGGTGAAAAGCAGTGCCGACCTCGATCCGCGCCGCCGGCGCATCCTGTTCCGCTGCTGGCATCGCGGTATCCGTGAGATGGATCTGATGCTCGGCCAGTTTTGCGAAGCCGAGATCGAAGGGTTGACCGAGGCCGAACTCGATGAGCTCGAAGTGATCATGGCCGAGGAGGACAACGACCTCGTTCGCTACATCACCGGCGCCGAGCCCGTGCCGGCCCGTCTCCAGACCCCCCTCTTCGAACGCATAGCCGCCCTCCGGCCGGATTTCTCGCCGGTCACGGGCGAAGAACCCGCTGCAAAGTAACGCATATGTCCCTGATCGATGTGAAGCGGATTGTCGACGCACAATCCGCCCTGACGCTCTCCCATGTACCCGACGGCATGGATGCCTTCATCCTTGCCGAACTCGCACGTGAGGGCCGGCCCGTTGCTTATGTCGTCTCCGACGGGCAGCGGCTGCAGAACATCGAACAGACGCTGAGCTTCACCGCTCCCGATATCCCGGTCCTGAGCCTGCCCGCCTGGGACTGTCTTCCCTATGACCGCGTCTCGCCCTCGGCCGACGTCTCTGCCCGCCGTCTTTCGGCACTCTCGGGCCTGATTTCGCTCTACCTCAATCCGCACCCGGCGATCGTGCTGGTGACGGTCAATGCCATGTTGCAGAAGGTGGCGCCGGCCGACGTGATCGACAGCCTCGGTTTTTCGGCAAAGCCCGGCAATCAGGTGCGCATGGATGATATTGCCGCGCGTCTGGAACGCAATGGTTTCGACCGCGTCGCAACGGTGCGCGAGGTCGGCGAATTCGCGGTACGCGGCGGCATTCTCGATGTTTTCGTCCCCGGTGCGGAAGAACCCGTACGCCTCGATTTCTTCGGTGACACACTCGAAAGCATCCGCTCCTTCGATCCGGCCAGCCAGCGCACGATCGCACAGGTGCGTTCCCTCGATCTCAACCCAATGAGCGAGGTGACGCTGACGCCGGAAAGCATCAGCCGCTTCCGCAAGAACTATCTTTCGCTGTTCGGCGCCGCCACCCGCGACGACGCGCTCTATGCCGCCGTCTCCGAGGGGCGCCGCTATGCCGGCATGGAGCATTGGCTACCGATGTTCTACGACAAGCTGGAGACCACTTTCGACTATCTGCGCGGCTTCCGTATGGTCACCGACCATACCGTGCGTGAAGCAGCCGAAGAACGCGCCAAGCTGATCCGTGACTACTATGAGGCGCGCCTGAACGCTGCGACCCCCGGCAAGGGCCATCTGGCTCAGGGCACGCCCTACAAGCCGGTGCCACCAGAGCGGCTCTATCTCGGCGCCGGCGAATTCGGCAAGGCGCTCGACGCCTTCGATCCGATCCGCATCACACCCTTTGCCGAAGCTGGCGGCGAAAACCGTCTGGTCATCGAGGTCGATGCCCGCCCGACGCCGCGCTGGGCAAAAGCCGCCAATGAAGCCAGCGAAGAAAGCACACGCGTCAACGTCTTCGGCCAGGCCGTCACCTACATTGCCGACAAGCGCGCCGCAGGCGCCAAGGTTGTCGTGTCCGGCTGGTCGGAGGGCTCGCTCGACCGCCTGCTGCAGGTGCTGAACGAACACGGTCTGGAGCGGCTGGTGCCCGTCGTAGCACTCAAGGATGTCGGCAAGCTCAAGAAAGGCGAGGCGGGAACCGCCGTTCTCAGCCTCGAAGGCGGCTTCGAGACGAGCGATCTCGTCATCATCGGCGAACAGGACATCCTCGGCGACCGCATGGTCCGCCGCTCCAAGCGCCGCAAGCGCGCCGCCGACTTCATTTCGGAAGTCGCCGGCATCGACGAAGGCTCGATCGTTGTACATGCCGAGCATGGCATTGGCCGCTTCGTCGGTCTGCGCACCATCGAGGCGGCCGGCGCCCCGCATGCCTGCCTCGAGCTGCGTTATGCCGACGACGCCAAGCTCTTCCTGCCGGTCGAAAACATCGATCTGCTCTCGCGCTATGGCGGCGAGGCGACCGAGGTCCAGCTCGACAAGCTCGGCGGCGGCGCCTGGCAGATGCGCAAGGCCAAGCTCAAGAAGCGCCTGCTCGACATGGCAGGCGCCCTGATCCGCATCGCCGCCGAACGCATGACCCGGTCTGCCCCGGTCCTCACGACCCAGGAAGGCCTCTACGACGAGTTTGCTGCCCGTTTCCCCTATGACGAGACGGAAGACCAGGAAACGGCCATCGAATCCGTCCGTTCCGACCTCGGCGCCGGCCGCCCGATGGATCGGCTCGTCTGCGGCGATGTCGGCTTCGGCAAGACGGAAGTGGCGCTGCGCGCCGCCTTCATCGCGGCGATGAACGGCATTCAGGTCGCCGTTGTTGTGCCGACCACGCTCTTGGCCCGTCAGCATTTCAAGACCTTCTCCGAACGCTTCCGGGGGCTGCCGATCCGCGTCCAGCAGGCCTCGCGCCTTGTCGGCACCAAGGAACTGAACCTCGTCAAAAAGGAAGTCTCCGAAGGCAAGACGGATATCGTCGTCGGCACCCATGCGCTGCTTGGCTCGGGCGTCACCTTCGCCAATCTCGGCCTGTTGATCATCGACGAGGAGCAGCATTTCGGCGTCAAGCACAAGGAGCGCCTGAAGGAACTGAAGTCTGATGTCCACGTACTGACGCTGTCTGCCACCCCCATCCCGCGTACCCTGCAGCTCGCCATGACCGGCGTGCGCGAACTGTCGCTGATCACCACGCCGCCCGTCGATCGCATGGCGGTGCGCACCTTCATCTCGCCTTTTGATCCGCTCGTCATCCGCGAAACCCTGATGCGCGAGCATTATCGCGGTGGCCAGAGCTTCTACGTCTGCCCGCGTCTCGCCGACCTCGCGGACGTGAAGAGCTTCCTCGACGAGAACGTGCCGGAACTGAAGGTGGCGATCGCCCATGGCCAGATGGCCGCCGGCGAACTCGAAGACATCATGAACGCCTTCTATGAAGGCCGCTACGACGTGCTGCTCTCGACCACCATCGTCGAATCCGGCCTCGATGTTCCCACGGCCAATACGCTGATCGTCCACCGCGCCGACATGTTCGGTCTCGCCCAGCTCTACCAGATCCGTGGCCGTGTCGGCCGCTCCAAGGTCCGCGCCTTTGCGCTTCTGACGCTTCCGGTCAACAAGGTGCTGACCGCAGGTGCCGAACGACGCCTGAAGGTCCTGCAATCGCTCGACACGCTCGGCGCCGGCTTCCAGCTTGCCAGCCACGATCTGGATATCCGCGGCGCCGGCAATCTGCTCGGCGAGGAACAGTCCGGCCATATCAAGGAAGTCGGTTTCGAGCTCTACCAGCAGATGCTGGAAGAGGCTGTCGCCGAGGTGAAGGGTGTCGATGAGGTGGTCGATACCGGCTGGTCCCCGCAGATCCAGGTCGGCACGTCGGTCATGATCCCGGAAAACTATGTTCCGGATCTGCATCTGCGCATGGCGCTCTATCGCCGCCTCGGCGAACTCGACGACCTCAGGGAGATCGACGGCTTCGGCGCCGAACTGATCGACCGTTTCGGCCCGATGCCGGTCGAGGTCCAGCATCTCCTGAAGGTCGTCTACATCAAGGCGCTCTGCCGCGTGGCCAATGTCGAGAAGCTGGAAGCCGGTCCGAAGGGCGTCGTCGTCCAGTTCCGTGGCAAGCAGTTCCCCAATCCGGCTGCGCTGGTTGGCTATATCGCCAAGCAGGGCACCATGGCGAAGATCAGGCCGGATCACTCGGTCTTCCTCACCCGCGACCTGCCGACGCCGGAAAAACGGCTGGCCGGCGCAGCGGTGGTCATGACGCAACTGGCGGAACTGGCGAAGGGCTGAACTATCGGCTCTTCTGTCCGCCGGCGAATCGGTCTAGTTTCGTCCGGTGCACTGCCCGTGCCTCCCCCCTCCACTCGGGAAAGCATTTTTCATGCCGGGCGTTGATTGACATCCGAACCGAAGATTCGGGCGCTGCATGAGGAGGGGTTGCGATTTCTGCCCGTCATCAGAGGTAACACGATGACGCAATCCATTCCGCTATTCTATCTGAAACGCAAAGCACGTCTCATCAGCCGACGGCAGGGTATTCCGCTGGCCGGAGCGCTCAACGAAGTCGCACGCGAACAGGGTTTTTCCAGCTGGAGCCTGCTCGCAGAAAGGCGGAGGGCAGAAATGTCCAACGGCATGGGCATGGACTATCGGTCATTACAAGCGGGGGAAATGGTGTTGGTTGCCGCGCGACCGGGGCAGGGCAAGACGCTTCTCACTCTGCAGATCCTCATCGACGCTATGCGCAAAGGTCAGCACGGCCTGTTCTTTACCCTGGCCTATACCGAGCGCGAAGTCCTCGAGCGCATGCAACGGCTTGATGCGACGCCGTCAAAATTCGACGGGCTATTCCAGCTTCATGATTCCGATCGCATCGATGCCGATTACATCATCGCCTCAATGAACGGCATGCCGCGCGGGACTGTGGCGGTGATCGATTACCTTCAGATGCTCAACGAGCGACGGGAAACTCCGGATCTCGAGGATCAGGTTCGGCAGTTGCGCGCCAGCGCGAAGTCGAATGGGTTCGTGATGATCTTCATCTCCCAGGTCGATCGGCGCTTTGATGCAGAGCAGGATGGCTTGCCAGGGCATGCCCATATCCGCCTTCCCAACCCGCTTGATCTCTCACTGTTCGATCGTTTCATCTTCCTGAACGGTGGAGTGATATGCGAGGCGCAAGCAGCCTGACAGCGAGTTGTCAGGTCCTCTCCCGGCGAGCCCCGCCATCTTCCGGCTTGATCGCCAGCGCCGCATCCGTCTTGCCGGCCACCGGCGGCGGGAGCGGCGTGTCGCGCTTGCGCTCGCGGATCAGCGTCAGAAGCCCCGAGCCGACGATCAATGCGATACCGATGCCCATCGGCCAGTCGACCTTGTCGCCGAAGACGAGATAGCCGAGCAGGATCGCCCAGAGCATCTGGCTATACTGGATCGGCCCGACGATCGCCGCCGGCGCGTAGAAGGAAGCGAGCATCATGAAGATGTTGCCGACCGCCGCCAGGATGCCGAAGGCGGCAATGAGGCCCATGTCATAGGCTGATGGCATGTGGAAATCGGGAAGCGACAGTGCACCGCAGAGAATGACATTGCCCAGCAGGCCGGCACCGAAGAGGGAGATATTCTTCTCCTGCGGCCCGATCGCCCGGTAGATCACGATCGATACGCCACCCGCGAAGCCGGAAATGAGCGCAGCAAGATGCCCGATCTCCAGTTCGCGAAAGCCGGGGCGCAGAACCACCAGCACGCCGAGAAAGCCGATGACCACGGCGGCCCAGCGCTTCATGCCAACCTGTTCCTTGAGGAAGATCACCGACATGATCGTGGCAAAGGACGGCAGCAGAAAGATCAGGCAGAAGGCTTCTGCCATCGATAGCCGGGTAAAGGCGATGATGCTGCCGACCGTGCCGACCGTGGCGCAGACGAAGCGCAGCCACCACAATGGCCAGTTGGTGCTGCGCACCAGGTCCGTGTAGCGATCGCCGCGCTTCATCAGGAAGGGGATCGCGAGAAAGCCATACAGGCTGCCGATGAAGCCGGCCTCGAAGGGTGGCACGCGCCCTTCAACCAGCTTTACGGCAGCATCGCTGAAGGAATAGGCGGCAAAGCAGATGAAGGCGAGCAGAATGCCCTTGAAGGTGGTGTCAGCGGACAAGATGACGATCCCGGGGAGGAGGTTGCCTCACCGGGATACGGGTGTTCGTCAAAACCGTCAATTCAGATTGCGGAGAGCCTCGGCCTTTGCCTTGGCGATTTCGCGAAGCGCATTCGCCAGTTCCGCCGGCGGCTGGGCGCCGCTTACCGCGTATTGCTGGTCGAAGATGAAGAAGGGAACACCGTTCACGCCCATCTGCTTGGCCGCTTCGACCTCCGAGAGCACATGGCTCACGTCGGAATCCCCTGCGAGCAATGATTCGATCACCGGCCGGGACAGACCCGCTTCCGCTGCGATGTCGAGGAGCACGGAAGCGTCGCCGATATTGCGGCCCTGCTCGAAATTGGCCTTGAACAACATGTCCACGACGCGCGCCTGTACCTCGCGGTTCTCCTGTCCGGCCCAGTGGATGAGCCGGTGGGCATCGAGCGTGTTCGGGCCGACCTTGATGGCATCGAAGTCGAAGGCGATGCCGACCTCGGTACCGAGCGCCTTCAGATGGGCATGGGCCCTGTCCATGCTGTCCTTGCCGCCGAGCTTCTTGGCGAGTTCAACCTGCTGATCAACGCCTTCAGGCGGATAATCGGGGTTCAGCTGGTAGGGACGCCAGTTGATGTCAACGCTCACTTCGTCCTGCACCTCGGCGATCGCAAGCTCCAGGCGCGCCTTGCCGAGATAGCACCAAGGGCAGACCACGTCGGATACGAGGTCGATGGTGATGCGGTCCATGTTACAGTCCTTTCCTGGCAGAGATATGCCTGTCACTTAAAGCAAAGCGGGCCAGAGACAAGCTCCGGCCCGGAAACACAGCGTCAAACGCTTGGGGCTTACTGCACCCGCGCATCGAACCAGGTCGGGCGTTGATAGCCGTAAAGCGATGCGGCCTCTGGGCGACCAATATGCTTCCAGCGCGCCACCCACTGCTCGCCGATATGATAGAGTGGCACGACATAGTGACCGGCGACCAGCAGGCGGTCATAGGCGCGAACGGCCGCCTGGAAATCGGCGGGATCGCGGGCCTGCAGCAACGCCTCGATCATCCGGTCGATGTCGGGATCGGCGACGCCGGCATAGTTGAAGCTGCCCTGGGCATCCTTCGATTCCGAACCCCAGCGGTTGACCTGCTCGGCACCAGGCGAGAGCGAGGAGGTGTAGGACATGATGACCATGTCATAGTCGAAGCTGTTCGACCGCGCCTGGTACTGGGCGTCATCGACCGTTCGGATCGCCATGTCGATCCCGATCAGCTTCAGGCTGCGCTGAAAGGCGAGGGCCATCTTTTCCTGACCTTCGTTCTTGCTCAAAACCTCGAAGGCAAGTTGCTTGCCGGATGCATCCAGCATCTTGCCGCCCTGGATCGTGTAGCCGGCTTCGCCAAAGAGCTTCACCGCCTTGGCCAGCGCCTTGCGATCGCCGCCCGAGCCATCGGTGGCCGACTGCGCATAGGTGCCCGCCAGGATCTCCGGTGACAGCCTGTCCTTGGCGGGGCCGAGAAGCGCCAATTCCTTCTCGTCTGCGGCATTGCCATAGGCCCCGAGCCTGGAGTTCTGCCAGTAGCTCTGGGTACGGGTGAAGGCATTGCCGAACAGTGTCTTGTTCATCGATTCGAAATCGAAGGCGGTGCTGATCGCCTCGCGCACCTTCACATCGGCAAAGATCGAACGACGGGTGTTGAAGACGAAGCCCAGCATGCCCGATGGCAGTCCCGGCTTGAAGGCCTCCTTCACGACATCGCCGTTCTTCACGGCTGGGAAGTCATAGGCGCGCTCCCAGTGATTGGCGTCACCCTCGGCATAGATATCGATCTCGCCCTTCTTGAAAGCCTCGAACAGGGTGGCTTCCTGCAGGAAATAGGTGACGCTGATCTCGTCGTAATTGTCGAAACCGACCTTGGACGGAATGTCCTTGCCCCAATAGTCGGGATCGCGTGCCCAGGTCACCTTCTCGCCGGGCTTCAGCTCCTTGATCTTGTAGGGACCGGATCCGACCGGGATGGAGAGCCCGCCCTGATCGAAGGTCGCGGGATCAATCGCATGCTTCGGCAGGATCGGGGTCGACAAAGCGAAGATCAGCGGGGTCTCTCTGTTGGCCTTCTCGTTGAAGGTGAACTTGATGCCGTGCTCGCCGACCTTCTCCATCTTGGCGACCGCATTCAGCCGGCCGTTGAATGGGGGACGCCCCTTGTCACGCAGCAGCTCGAAGGTGAAGATCACATCTTCGGGCGTGACCGGCTTGCCGTCATGCCACTTGGCCTTCGGGTTGATGTTGAACTGCACATAGGTGCGGTCCACATCCCACTCGACGCTTTCTGCGAGCAGGCCATAGAGTGAGAAGGGCTCGTCGGCCGAGCGCGTCATCAGCGGCTCATAAAGCAGGTTGCCGAATTCCGGATCCCAGACGCCACGCGCCGTGGTGCGCATGCCCTTGAGCACGAAGGGGTTCAGCGCATCGTAAGTGCCGACCACGCCGTAATTGACCTTGCCGCCCTTTTTCACATCCGGCGCCACATATGGAAAATGCGTATAATCGGCAGAGAGTGCCGGCTCACCATGCATGGCGATGCCGTGTAGGGGTTGCGCCTGTGCGACGGTGGCAAAAGGCAGCAGCAAAAGACTGAACAACAGACGGCGCAAGGTTGTGATCCTCCCCGGAATAGAATCTCGAATGTGCCCGGACGCTAGCACAATCACCATAAAACCAACACAAGCGGGTGGGATTTAGGCAGGGTGAGTCGATCCAGTGTCAAAGAAATGCTGGATATTCCGGTCGCCACACTGTAACAGGTGAGCCGGATCGCGAGGTCATGTATTTGCCTCATTTGAACGACAGGTGAGGGCAGACAAGACCGGCGAATGACGCGGCACCAAAGTCCGCGCGACAGGGGTTTTCAGGAGACGGAATACGTATGATGTTCAAACTTAGCAACGCAACGCGGACGGCTGTGTCTGCACTCGCACTGTCCTTCGCCGCCACCGCAATGCCGGTTGTGGCCCAGGCGCAGGAAGCGGCCCCGTCCAAGTGGTTCAAGACCTGCTCCAAGCAGGAAGAATCCGACGTATGCGTGGTCCAGAACCAGCTCGTGGCGGCCAATGGCCAGCTGATCACCGCCGTTGGCCTGATCACGGTCGAAGGCAAGGTCAACCGCAAGCTGCTGCAGGTCACGGTACCCTCGGCGCGCCTCATCCCGCCGGGCGTGATGATGCAGATCGACGGCGCCAAGGGCACCAAGCTCGACTACGCCGTGTGCCTTCCCGACCGCTGCACGGCTGAAATCCCGCTGACGGATGCGATCATCGACAGCCTGAAGAAGGGTGGCGAGGTCGTGTTCACCTCGATCAACTTCCGCCGCGCGCCGAACCCGATCAAGATCCCGCTGAGCGGCTTCACTGGCGCCTTCGATGGTGAGGCAATGTCGCAGTCGCAGGCCGAAGAGCGCCAGCGCCTGCTGCAGGAAGCCATGCAGAAGAAGCAGGAAGAGCGCAACAAGGCGATCACCGACGCCCAGAACGCTGCCAAGCAGGGCAACTGATCCGCTTTACAGGATTGAAATGCGAGAAGCCCGCGTCAGATGACGCGGGCTTCTTTGCGTTCGGGTTCGGCCTACCGTTCAATGGGCGAAGTTCATCTTCGGCTTGTAGCGCCCGACCTGCTCCATCTCGAAGATCTGCTGGATCTGCGGATTGCGCAGTGGCTCCTTGCTCTGGTCGTGTTCCAGGTTCTGCTCGGAGACATAGGCCACATATTCCGTTTCGGAATTTTCCGCGAGCAGATGGTAGAAGGGCTGGTCCTTGTGCGGGCGCACTTCGACCGGGATCGCATTCCACCATTCCTCGGAATTCGCAAATTCCGGATCAACATCGAAGATGACGCCACGGAACGGAAAGACCTTGTGCCGTACGACGTCCCCGATACCAAATTTAGCGCTTCGTTGTTTCATGGCTTGACTTCCTTTCCCTGACATAATTGGGAAGAAAGCCCGCTAAAATCAAGGGATGGTGTGTGATCGCGCGGCCGGATGCCACACCTAGCCCGGTTTGCGACCCGGAGCCGTTGCGAGAATCAGACCGCCCGTCACGAGCACGATGCCCACGGCATGATACGATTCGAAGTGTTCACCGAGAAAGATGACAGCCATGACGATCGACATCGGCGGCATCAGGTAGAGGGTCATTCCGGCGATCCCGGGGCCAAAGACCTGCACAGCGTGCTGGAAGCAGTAGAAGGCCGCGAGTGAGGCGAAGAGGATGATCCCGGCGAGCTTGGCGAATTCCATCGCGGTGTCGGGCAGGGGACCTCCCGATGCCATCTCCATCAATCCAGGCGGGATAAGGACGATCGCGCCGGACAACGCCAGAAGGGCAAACAGCGGAAGCGGCGGCATCTCACGCACCGAAGGACGTCGCAGCAACAGGGAATAGGCGGCAAAGGCGATCGCGGCAACCAGGATGGCGAGATCACCGATGTTGAACCGCATTTGCAACAGCGCCTCTGGATGCCCCTTCAGCACGATGGCAACCACACCACCGAAGGCGATGATCATACCCCCAAGCTCGCGCCCCGTGATCGCGCGCTTCTGAAACAGCCACTGGAACAAGATGATGAACAGCGAAGAGGTCGTATAGATCAGCGTTGCGTTCGATGCGGTTGTCAGTGTCAGCGCCCAATAGACCACGCCGCCGCAGATGCCCATGCCAAGAATGCCAAGGGTGAGCCAGAGCGCCGTATGCTGACGCACAAAGGCAAGGCAGGCCTGCCGCTCCCGCCAGATGAATGGCGACATCAGAATGGCAGCACCAACCCAACGCAGAAGCGCGGTGGTGAACGGCCCGACCTCGCCTGTGATGCCCCGGCCAAAAATCAGATTGGACGAAAAGAACAGTGGCGCCAAGAGAAACAGCAGCCAGTCATAGAGGCGGGGATCGGATGTCGGGTGAGAAGGTGGCATGGGCATCGCTTATGGCGGGGTGAAGACTAGCGCCAGTGCTAGCGTGCCACCGCGCCGCTTGAAAGCACCATTTCCGCCAAACGTGACAGCTGGGAACGAAAAAACGCCGGCGGATCTCTCGGCCGGGGTGTGATGACCAAGGGCCTGGATGATCAGGTCGACAAAGATTAAACATAAGAACTTTATAATAAATCAAAACGCGCCCTGGGTCCAGCAAGTGTCCATCGCAGTCTATGTGCCATTTGTCACAGTCTGGGGCGGTGATAATATGTTTTATAATAGAACTTTAACGATTGATACGTTAACACAATCATAAAAATGGCAAAATTCAAGTTTGCTATTGAAAACAATAACAAGTGAATTTTCGCTAAATTAGTATTTTCTTTTGGTTTGGTGCCTGCGATTCCGTAGTGCACAGAGTACTTCGCTAAGGACACTGCAAACAACAAGGGGTAAAGCAGTTGCGTACTCGTTGGGAAGAAGACTCTGAGACGGCCCAGAGCCATCACCACAAGTTTAGCATCCTGCCCCTTGCGCTCGGGATGGCGGTGCCTGTGGCATTCATCGCTGGCGCTGCCATCACCAGTTTCATGAACATGTCTCAAGGCGGCGCGGAGGCGTCCCTTGCGCAGTCTGGCAATGGGCTTGATGGCCTGTTGTGGACGGTCGATGAGCAGAAGCGCTGTGCTGCCACTGTCGAGACGGCGCGTGCGGATATTGTCAGCTTGCGCCAGTAACTCGAAACGTTGCAGTCCCAGGTCATCTCCGTAACACGCGAGAAGGTGGAGGCAGAGCGGAAAATGGCTTCTGCTCTGGCGGAGAAGGCTGCGATCGAGGCCGATGCAGCGCGCGTGATGACCGTTAGCGCCTCCACCGTGGCTGGCGCCCCTGCAGATGCAGTCAGTTCCGTGATGCCGGCTCCGCAGCCAGATGCTTCTCCGGCGCCGTCGAGCGAGGGATCCAACTCAGCATCGACCGTAGGAAGTGTTCAGCCAATCTCGGGCGTCAATGTGTCGGATGCGGCAAAGCCAGACCCTTCGGCGGACGTGATGATTGCAGTCACGGATCAAGCGCCGGATGTTTCGTCCGGTACCAGCCTTGCGCTGTCACCGCGCTCGTCGCTCGCCGTGTCCGACGCCATGTCCAGTTCGGCCGGCCTTGATCTGTTGTCTGCGCCTCAACGACGAGATCTGGAGGCGAGCCTTGTGCGGGGCGAGTGCGTTTCTGACAGCTTGTTCGAAGCCTTCAATAGCCGTGTCCCGGTCGTGCCGTTACGCGACCTTATTCGCAAGCTTGATAGTGAATGCTGATCCAAAGAAGGTAAGTGTCTGGCGGCACATGTCTGCGGAGACGGTTTCTGTCAGTACAGTCTGGATCGGCTGCAATTTTATCTGAAGACATGCGTGTTGAACCGGGGGCGGCCGGGTCCCTGTGTTTATCTCTTTAGCATTTTGCAGGGCGCGTTTGCGTTCAGAAGGCCCTGCGGTGACACGAGAATGCCCAATGGGGCGAGAAAAATAGCAAGCAGTATCTTGATCTCTTGAAGCAGCATCTGAAGCCGTAATCGTCGTGACTGGGAGGATTGCCCTGTGAAATTATCGAGCCTTTCCGTGCTAACCGTGACAATGTGGGCCGGCTTCCTGCCGAGTTCCGTTGAGGCGCAACAAGTAGAACGCAACATCATGGCGAGCAGGCCTGGCGGGACCCACTGGCCCTTCGCGCAGGACATTGCCACCCTGGGCAAGAAATGCGGCCTCGATTTAAATCTGGTGGAATCCGGTGGCTCTCTGGAAAACTTCTTCGGAGTGCGTAACCGCCCCAACACGCAGTTCGGCATCGTGGCCGCCGATGTCTTGAATTACATGAATTCCTACAAGAGCCAGGATGCGGACGTTCGCTCGGCGGTCCAGGGGATGCGCATCATGTTGCCGCTCTACGACGCCGAAGTGCAGGTCGTGGCCCGCTCGGGTATCAATTCTCTAGCGGATCTCGCGGGGCTTCGTGTGGGGGTCGGGCCAGAAGACAGTGCTGCGAATCTGACCGGCCAGCTGGTATTCGACATTCTCAAGGTCAAACCGAGCGAGCTGGTCAAGGGCTCGAATGACGACATGATCGAGCTCCTTCTGCAGGGCGAGATCGACGCCTTGTTTCGCGTTGCAGGCGCTCCGGTGGAGGCCTTTACCGATGGCCGCCTCGACGAACGCTTTCATATCGTGCCGATTACCGAGAGCGTTCTGAAGGCTAGCTACAAACCGACCACGCTCAGGGCAGGGCTCTACACGTTTCAGCCGACGGCGGTGGATACAATTGCAGTCAAGACCGTCATCATGACCTATGAATATGGTTCAAAGAATAGCGCCTACTATCAGAACGCGTGCAAGACGGTGTCGGACTTCACCAAGCTGATCGTGGACAACATCGATGAGCTGCGGCGAACGGGGCATCCCAAGTGGAAGGAAATCGACCTGACGGAAATTCCTCAGGGCTGGACTGTCGGGGACTGCGTCCGCAGGGGACTCGAGCCGACCTATCAATTGCAGTGCCTTCCGCCGAAGGTCGAAGACAGCGCAAACCAAGAATATCTGGATCTGCTGCGCAAGCACATGAAAAACTAGTGCTCACGCGTCACCCGCTCATCCGGGCTTTCGCCAATGGGCGGCGGGGCCGCCTTTGATCAGGCTTCGTGTTCAAACAAAACAAGCAGCGCCAAGGCGCTGCTTGTTCTGATCCTAGTGGAATGCCTCGGCCTCAGGCCGAGTAATACATGTCGAATTCGACCGGATGCGGGGTCATTTCGAAGCGCATGACTTCCTGCATCTTCAGCTCGATGAACGAATCGATCTGGTCGTCGTCGAACACGCCGCCGGCGGTCAGGTACTTGCGATCCTTGTCCAGGCTTTCGAGCGCTTCACGCAGCGAACCGCAGACAGTCGGGATCTTCTTCAGTTCCTTCGGCGGCAGGTCGTACAGATCCTTGTCCATGGCCTTGCCCGGATGGATCTTGTTCTTGATGCCGTCGAGACCGGCCATCAGCATGGCGGCGAAAGCGAGGTAGGGGTTCGCGGTCGGATCCGGGAAGCGGACCTCGACGCGCTTGGCCTTCGGGTTGGAGCCGAAGGGGATACGGCACGAAGCCGAACGGTTGCGGGCCGAGTAGGCGAGCAGAACCGGCGCTTCATAACCCGGGACCAGACGCTTGTAGGAGTTGGTCGACGGGTTGGAGAAAGCGTTGATCGACTTGGCATGCTTGATGATACCGCCGATGAAGAACAGGCAGCTTTCCGACAGACCGGCATATTCGTCACCGGCGAAGGTCGGCTTGCCGTCCTTCCAGATCGACATATGCACGTGCATGCCCGAGCCGTTGTCGCCGAAGATCGGCTTCGGCATGAAGGTCGCGGTCTTGCCATAGGCATTGGCAACCTGATGCACGACGTACTTGTAGATCTGCATCTTGTCGGCGTTGCGCACCAGCGCGTCGAACTTGATGCCGAGCTCGTGCTGGGCCGCCGCCACTTCGTGGTGGTGCTTTTCGACGACAACGCCCATTTCGCCGAGAACCGTCAGCATCTCGGAGCGCATGTCCTGCAGGCTGTCGATCGGCGGAACCGGGAAATAGCCGCCCTTGACGCGCGGACGGTGCCCGAGGTTGCCGGTCTCGTAATCGGTATCATCGTTCGACGGCAATTCGGTCGAATCGAGCTTGAATCCGGTGTTGTACGGATCGGCCTTGTACTTCACGTCGTCGAAGACGAAGAATTCGGCTTCCGGGCCGACGAAGATGGTGTCGCCGATACCAGACGCCTTGAGGTAGGCTTCGGCCTTCTTGGCGGTGCCGCGCGGATCGCGGTTATAGGCTTCGCCCGAGACCGGATCGAGAATGTCGCAGAGGATGACCATCGTCGACTGGGCGAAGAAGGGGTCCATGTGCACAGTGGCCGGATCCGGCATCAGCACCATGTCGGACTCGTTGATGGCCTTCCAACCGGCAATTGAGGAGCCGTCGAACATGACGCCATCGGCGAACATGTCTTCGTCAACACAGGCAATGTCCATCGTGACGTGCTGCAGCTTGCCCTTGGGATCGGTGAAGCGCAGGTCGACAAACTTGATGTCGTTGTCCTTGATCTGTTTCAGGATATCGTTAGCGGTCGTCATATTTTTATGTTCCTCGCGTGAGCTGACGATTTAAACCCGACCTCCCTAGGTGTCGGGTCCGAGTTAGATGGCGTCGATGCCGGTTTCGCCGGTCCGGATACGGACGACTTCTTCGACGTTCGACACGAAGATTTTTCCGTCGCCGATGCGGCCCGTCTGGGCTGCATTGCGGATGGCGTCGATGACAGCCTCCACGTTCTCGTCGGCCAGTACAACTTCGACCTTCACCTTGGGCAGGAAGTCCACGACATATTCGGCGCCGCGATAGAGCTCTGTATGGCCCTTCTGGCGACCGAAGCCCTTGGCTTCCGTCACGGTGATACCCTGCAGGCCGACTTCCTGAAGGGCTTCCTTCACTTCGTCGAGCTTGAAAGGCTTGATGATCGCTTCGATCTTTTTCATGAGAAAATTTCTCTCCGCTTCCTCAGTAAAGCAGGATGAGCCCCGCCCGCCGGGCTGGATGCATGGAATGTGCCAGTTTTTCGCGAAAATCACGCGAAAACCGGCGCCTCCTCCATCCGACCGGGCAAATCTCCAGCAAAATGGCCGGAAAAGCCAGCCCGTTTCGATCAAAATAGCGATTTTGGGCAATCTTTTTTAATTGCGAGGCCGCCGCGTAACCCCTTGCGGTCTTTGCATTATCCCGAATGGACAAGGACATAAAAAGTGCAAATGCATATAAAGTAAGCAGGTAACGTTGCCCAAAAACGTGCATCATTGCGCAAGGCTTGGAATATGCTCTAACCTCTCCGCATGAACCACCACACTCCGGAAATCCTTCTTTCCCCATCTGCCATGGCGCGCGTCGATCTCGCCGCGGCCCGGTCAGGCATCGACAGCTTTGCACTGATGCTGCGGGCCGGCGAGGCCGCGGCCGCGGCAGCGCTCCGCTTCTACCCGGAGGCACTGCGTTTCGTCGTCCTCTGCGGTCCGGGGAACAATGGCGGAGACGGTTATGTCGCGGCCTCGGCGCTCGCGCGGGCAGGCGCGAACGCTGTCGTCTACAGCCTCACGGACGTGGGCGAACTCAAGGGCGACGCAGCCAGGGCGCAGGCAGGATGTGGCCTACCAGTCGCGGCCCTCGACGTGTTCCTGCCGCTTGCGGGGGACGTCATCATTGACGGGCTCTTCGGCGCCGGCCTGACCCGAGATGTCGCTCCGATCGTGAGGCAAACAATCGCCGCAATTGAGGCAGCCGGTCTTCCGGTTCTGGCGATCGATCTTCCCTCGGGCATTGATGGTGCAACCGGCGGCATTCGCGGTGCAGCGTTCAAGGCGGCCCATACCGTCACCTTCATGACGCGCAAACCCGGCCACCTTCTTCTTCCGGGGCGGCTGCATTGCGGCGATGTCGAGGTCTTCGACATCGGCATTCCCCGACGGATCGTCGAGGCCGAGGCGGGCAAGCTTTGGGTCAACGGTCGCCAGCTGTGGGCCCGACAGGTGAAAGTGGCATCGGCACAGGATCACAAGTATCGCCGTGGCCACCTGACCGTCTTTTCCGGACCGGAAACGGCAACCGGGGCGGCAAGGCTCTCGGCCAAGGCCGGACTGTCGGCCGGCGCTGGCCTTGTCACGCTGGCATCCCCGGCCTCAGCGCTTGCAATCAATGCCGGACATCTGACCGCCGTGATGCTGTCGCGCCTCGACACCGTCGCCGACCTCTCGGCCTGGCTGGCCGATACCCGGCGGACCACCTTCGTGCTCGGTCCGGGTTTCGGCGACCTCGACCGGGCCCGCCGGTTTGCCGTTATGGTGGGGGAAGCCGGTCGCAACCTCGTCCTGGACGCCGACGGCATCTCCGCCTTCAAGGGCGCCGCCGGTCAACTGTCATCAGCATTCCAGGATGGTGAGCCGCGACTAGTGGTGACGCCGCACGAAGGGGAGTTCGCTCGGCTTTTCCCCGACATCGCGTCAGACACCACGCTGGGCAAGGTGGAAAAGGCCTTGGCCGCCGCAAAGGCGATTGGCGGCATCGTCGTCTATAAGGGGGCCGACAGCGTGATTGCCTCGCCCGATGGTCGCGCTGCGATCGAGGAGAAGGCTCCGGCTACATTGGCCACAGCCGGCTCGGGCGATGTGCTTGCCGGCATCATCGGCGCCAGACTGGCCAATGGCATGCCGGGCTTCGAAGCGGCCTGCGCCGGTGTGCATCAGCACGGCCAGGCGGCCTTGCGGGCAGGGCAGGGCATGACCGCAGAGGATCTTGTGGCGCATGTCCGCCCGGACTGAAAGCCCGTCCGACGCCTAAAGTTCTGCCGGCTGCACCAGACGGCTGCGTCGCAGCAGACCTTCTCCTTCCAGAAGCGGATAGGCGATCGACACGAAGAGCGAGTTGATCTCCTTCAGGTCCCGCATCGTGTCGATATGCAGCGAGCTCGATTCAAAGCTGGCGGCATTCCCTTGCCGCAGGCGCTGAAGATGGCTTTCTTCACTGGTCTTCACCAGGCCGCGGATGGCCTCCTTGCGGGCGACGAGCTGGCGCGCGTGTTCGAGATCGCGGGTGACCAGCAGGTTGAAGGCAAGATGCGCATTCTGCACCACCTCATTATGCATGGCGCAGAGTTCGGCCCAACCTTCAGCGGAAAAGGCAACATTGCGCTCGCTCTTCTTGCGCGCCCGCGTCAGCATGTTCTGCGAGATGATATCGGCCGCCTGTTCGATCTTGATCGTCGCACCCAAGAGGTTCTGGCACTGGGCGGCCGAGGTCTGGTCGAGTGCGGTCTCTGATATGCGGGCGAGGTAGAATTTGATGTCGCGATGGATCGTATCGATCTGGTCGTCGAGCGTCGCGATCCGCTCCATCTTCTTCGCGTCCCAGCGTTCGAACAGGTCGAAGATGCCGTTCAGCATGACCTCCGTCTTGTCGCAAACCGCAAGAACCTCGCGTGTGGCATTGGAGATCGCCTGCTGCGGGTTGGAAAGATCGACGACATTGAGCGCGGAGAGCCGGTCGTCATTGGCGGCACGATCCTCCGACCGCGCCAGGAGACGCTCAAGCATCCCGGCAACGAGACCGGCAAAGGGCAGGCCAAGCACCAGAACTGCGCCGTTCATGGCGAGGTGGACGAGAACGACGGAATCTCCGGGCTGGGCCGAAAACACGGTCGGGCTGACAGAAAAGGCGAACTGACCGCCAAGCGCGACGAGGGTCATCATACCCCGGATGACGACATTGCCCAGCGGCACGATCCTGGCATTCGGCTCTGCATTCTTGGTGAGTAGCGCGGCGATGATCGCGGCCCCGAAATTGATGCCCAGCACCAGCGGGATGATCAGCGCATCGGGCAGCAGATGCTTGTCAGCCAGCGAAGCAACGAGAAGAACCGCAGCGACGCTCGAATGGAATGACCAGGCGAGCAGAGCCGCAAGCACGAAGGCGCTGATCCAGTCGCTGGCGAGATAGTTGAAAAGGATGGGCAGGATGCTGCTTTCGCGCAGCGGTTCCGATGCTTCACCAATCAGCCGCAGCGACAGGAGAAGAAGGCCAAGACCAAACAGGATGCGCCCGATCTGTCGCCAGCCGCGCGCTTCCGATGTCCGAAACGCGATCGTGCCAGCCAGAAGCAGCACCGGCACAAGCAGCGACAGATCATAGCGCAGAATGCGGACGACGAAGGCAGAGCCGAAATCGGCGCCAAGAAGCGTCGCAACCCCAATCGCCGGCACGACATAGCCGGCCGCCGAAAACGAGGCGACAATCAGCGCCACTGCCGTCGCGCTCTGCAGGGCAACGGCAAACAGGAAGCCGGCAAAGGCCGCCGAGAACCGGTTGCCAACCGCATGCCGAAGCTTGTCCTTCAAGACGCCGCCATAAGCGCGTTCGATCCCGGTGCGGACCATGCGGGTCGCCCAGAGAAGCAGCGCGACTGCGCCGGCGAGATGAATGAAGACGGCGATGCCCGACATGGAAGTGCTCCGAACTCTCATATTTGGACGCGCACGTCCAAAGAGGGAAGCATGCCGGCCCAGCGCGCAGAAATGACCGCGACTCTGCGACCGAGCCTAGTCCAGTTTCGCCAATGTCACAAATTGATGACAGCCAGGCCGGTAAGGTCAGTCGATCCGCTGCTTGAGCTCGATCGCGCCCTTCGGCGCATTCACCTTGCCGCCCGATATGAAGAAGGCAAAGACATCGCGCGGTTCCTTCGTCGCCGGCTTGTCCTTCGCGATCAGGTCCAGATCCCCGGGCACGTCGCCTGCAGCATAGGTCTTGAACCGCTCGCCCCAGGCGTCGATTTCCCCAGGCGGATAGCAGGTCGGCGTCTCGTCGGTCCCCTTCTGCAGCCGGGCATAGACGAAGTCTGCGGTGGGATCGGCAAACATAGGATAGTCGTGATGATCGGCACACACGGCCGCCACCCCATGCCGGCGAAGCATGTCGATGAAATCAGGCACCAGAAAGCTATCATGCCGAGGCTCGACCACGTGACGAAGCGGCTGCCCGTTCAGTGTTTTCGGCAACAGGCCGAGAAAGGCCTCGAAATCCTCAGCGTCGAATTTCTTCGTGCCCATGAACTGCCACAGGATCGGCCCGAGATGCGCTCCAAGCTCCTCGATGCCCTGATGCAGGAACTTCTCCACCGACGGCCCGGCCTCGGCAAGGATCTTGCGGTTCGTGCAGAACCGGCTGGCCTTGAGCGAAAAGACGAAATCCTCCGGCACCTCCGCGGCCCATTTGGCGAAGGTCACCGGCTTCTGGCTGGAGTAATAGGTCCCGTTCACCTCGATCGCGGTCATCTGCCGGCTGGCATATTCCAGCTGGCGCTTCTTGGGCAGATCGGACGGATAAAAACTGTCGTCCCAGGGATCGAAAGTCCATCCTCCTATACCAGTGCGGATCGTGCCGGATTTGGTCATGGCTTAAAGTCTTCCTGTTCAGTTTCGGCAAACCCAGCGGTCTGGCCGACCTCTTGAAGGATCAATCGATAAACCCTCCCTTCGCGAGCGGCGGCGACCAGATCCCCCCGGCGTAGCGCCTCGCGTGCTCGATCAAGCTTTCGAACCTGATCAAGATTGGCGGACAGGCCCCAGGACCCGGCAGCGTCATCCAGGGACACCGACACCTCGACGGCGAGATCTCCCTCTCGCACCATTTGCAACGTGGTCGTCATGCGTCTTTCCTCCGCGAATAATCCTCCGTCCAACGATCAGGATCTGGACGATAGACTGTTACCAGCACTGCTGGCTCAGGCGCCCCTGCCGGCAGGCCCCAGACCAAATGGATGGGTAGTCGATACTCGTCGAACTGCAGGACAAGTACCGCCGGTCCTTTGAAGTAGTCCGGGTAATCCTCGACCAATAAAGCCCGACTATCCCATCGATCAGAGGCTCTATGAGGATACCATTATCGACCAGCCTCTCCAAAGCGTGAGCGGACACCCGCAGCTTCTTGTCGCCAACCAAGCTGACAATACGCTGCAGCGTTTCGATCATCCGTTCACTCGGCCGCCAGCACCTTCTTCACCGGTCTCCGCTGCAACAACTCCTTGAGGAACTGCCCGGTATAGGAGGCATCGACCTTCACAACCTCTTCCGGTGTGCCCTGCGCCACAATCTGGCCGCCGCCATCGCCGCCTTCGGGGCCGAAATCGAGGATATAGTCAGCCGTCTTGATGACCTCGAGATTGTGCTCGATGACCACGACGCTGTTGCCCTGATTGACCAGTTCCTGCAGCATCTCCAGGAGCTTGGCGACATCATGGAAATGCAGACCGGTGGTCGGCTCATCGAGGATATAGAGCGTGCGGCCGGTCGAGCGCTTCGACAGCTCCTTGGCAAGCTTGACGCGCTGCGCTTCACCGCCCGACAGCGTGTTTGCCTGCTGGCCGACCTTGATATAGCCGAGACCGACGTCGAACAGCGCCTGCAGCTTGTCGCGCACCGCCGGCACCGCCTGGAAGAACTCGACACCTTCCTCGACCGTCATATCGAGCACGTCGGCGATCGACTTGCCCTTGAAGGTCACGTCCAGAGTCTCGCGGTTATAACGCTTGCCGTGGCAGACGTCGCAGGTGACATAGACGTCGGGCAGGATGTGCATCTCGATCTTGATCACGCCATCGCCTTGGCAGGCCTCGCAGCGGCCGCCCTTCACGTTGAACGAGAAGCGACCGGCCTGATAACCGCGCGCCTTGGCTTCCGGCAGGCCGGTAAACCAGTCGCGGATCGGCGTAAAGGCGCCGGTATAGGTCGCCGGGTTGGAACGCGGCGTGCGCCCGATCGGCGACTGGTCGATGTCGATCACCTTGTCGATGAATTCGAAACCGTCGATGCGTTCGTGTTCGGCCGGGTTTTCGCGGGCGCCCATGACGCGGCGGGCGGCGGCCTTGTAGAGCGTCTCGATCAGGAAGGTCGACTTGCCGCCACCCGACACACCGGTGACCGCTGTGAACACGCCGAGCGGGATCGAGGCCGTCACGTTTTTCAGATTGTTTCCTTTGGCGCCGACCACCTTGATCTGCTGGCCCTTCTTCGGCTTGCGCCGTTGGGCCGGGACACTGACCCCCATCTCACCCGTCAGGTATTTGCCTGTCAGCGATTTCGGATTGGCCATGATGTCTTGCGGCGAGCCCTGCGCGATCACCTGGCCGCCATGAATTCCGGCCGCCGGGCCGATATCGACGACGTAGTCGGCCGTCAGGATCGCATCCTCGTCATGCTCGACGACGATCACGGTATTGCCGATGTCGCGCAGATGCTTGAGCGTATCGAGGAGCCGCGCATTGTCGCGCTGGTGCAGGCCGATCGATGGCTCGTCCAGGACGTAGAGGACGCCCGTCAGGCCGGAGCCGATCTGCGACGCAAGCCGGATGCGCTGGCTTTCGCCACCCGACAGCGTGCCGGAATTGCGCGACATCGAGAGATAGTCGAGACCGACATCGTTGAGGAAGCGCAGGCGCTCGCGGATTTCTTTCAGCACGCGCACCGCGATCTCGTTTTGCTTGTCGGTGAGCTTGGCCGGCAGATCCTCGAACCAGGAACCCGCATTGCGGATCGCCATATCGGTCACCTGACCGATATGAAGGCCGTTGATCTTGACGGCGAGCGCCTCGGGCTTCAGCCGGAAGCCATTGCAGGCCGGGCAGGGGGCCGCCGACATGAAGCGTTCGATTTCCTCGCGCGCCCAGGCGCTGTCGGTCTCCTTCCAGCGCCTCTCGAGGTTCGGCACGATGCCTTCAAAGGTCTTGGTCGTCGTGTAGGAGCGCGCGCCATCGGCATAGTGGAAGTCGATCTTTTCTTCCGTCCCGTGCAGGATTGCCTTCTGCGCGGCCTCGGAAAGATCGGACCATTTCGACGTCAGCTTGAAGCCGAAGGCCTTGCCGAGTGCTTCCAGCGTCTGGTTGTAATAAGGCGAGCTGGACTTGGCCCAGGGCGCGATCGCCCCGTCATTCAGCTTCCGATGCTCTTCCGGAACGATCAGCGCCTCGTCGATCTTCTGCTGCGAACCAAGGCCGTCACAGGTCGGGCAGGCGCCGAAGGGATTGTTGAAGGAGAAGAGGCGTGGCTCGATCTCCGGAATGGTGAAACCGGAGACCGGGCAGGCGAATTTTTCCGAAAACAGCACGCGCTCATGCGTCTCGTTCAGCGACTTGTTGGCCGAACCGCCGGCCGAGGTCTCTTCCGGCGGCAAAGGCTTGTCGGCGAATTCTGCGACCGCCAGCCCGTCTGCGAGCCTCAGGCAGGTCTCCAGACTGTCGGCCAGGCGGCTTGCAATGTCGGGACGCACCACAACGCGATCGACCACCACGTCGATGTCGTGCTTGTATTTCTTGTCGAGCGTCGGCGCTTCCGCGATCTCGTAGAACTGCCCGTCGATCTTGACGCGCTGAAAGCCCTTTTTCATCAGCTCGGCGAGTTCCTTTTTATACTCGCCCTTGCGACCCCGGATCATCGGCGCCAGGATATAGAGACGCGTACCTTCGTCCAGCGCCAGGATCCGGTCGACCATCTGGCTGACCGTCTGGCTCTCGATCGGGAGACCCGTCGCCGGCGAATAGGGCACGCCGACCCGCGCGAACAAGAGACGCATGTAGTCGTAGATTTCGGTGACCGTACCGACCGTCGAGCGCGGGTTGCGCGAGGTCGTCTTCTGTTCGATCGAGATGGCCGGCGACAGCCCCTCGATCTGGTCGACATCCGGCTTCTGCATCATTTCCAGGAACTGCCGCGCATAGGCCGACAAGCTCTCGACGTAACGCCGCTGCCCTTCGGCATAGATCGTGTCGAAGGCAAGCGACGACTTGCCGGAGCCGGAAAGCCCCGTCATCACGATCAGGCTGTTGCGCGGCAGATCGAGGTCGATGCCCTTGAGATTATGCTCGCGCGCGCCACGGATGGAAATGGTCTTGAGTTCGCTCATGTCAGGCTCTGATCGGCAAAGGGAAGGGGGACTGTCCTTGGGAGAACTGTCCTTATGTAGGCAACGGCGCCCCTGTGTCGAGGCACAAGGCACAACCGCTGCGGAATTTCGATTCTGTTGACAGGATCATAGAGAAATACTAGAACAAATAAAGAACATTTTCGCTGTGGATTTAAACCCACCACTGCCCAATCGCTGCTGCGGATGGGATAAGGTGGCATTTGATTGGATTTTGAACGCCGCGGCGGCGCGGCAGTAAGGTGAGTGTCATGGCTGGTAGCGTCAACAAGGTCATTCTGATCGGCAATCTCGGTGCCGATCCCGAAATCCGCCGGACCCAGGACGGTCGTCCGATCGCAAACCTGCGCATCGCGACGTCGGAAACTTGGCGCGACAAGAACAGCGGCGAGCGCAAGGAAAAGACCGAATGGCATTCGGTCGTCATCTTCAACGAGGGCCTCTGCAAGGTCGCGGAACAGTATCTGAAGAAGGGTTCGACCGTTTACGTCGAAGGTCAGCTGCAGACCCGCAAGTGGCAGGACCAGAGCGGCGCCGACCGCTACTCGACGGAAGTCGTCCTGCAGGGCTTCAACGGCAACCTGACCATGCTCGGCGGTCGTGGTGACGGTGCCGGCGCAGCGCGCGGCGGAAATGACTTCGGCGGTGCCGATTACGGCGGCGGCGGCGGTTATGACGGCGGCTATGGCGCGCCGGCTCCCTCGCGTGGCGGCTCCTCCGGTGGCGCGAGTCGTGGCGGCAGCGCCCCCTCGGGCGGCTTCTCGCGCGATCTCGACGACGACATTCCGTTCTGAGAACCGTCAGGATGCAACGCATTGATGGGGGGCTTCGGCCCCCCGTTTTTGTTGGATGATCCAGTGAAGGTGCTTCGACAGTTAGCTGATTGCCGAACCAGCCCGTCGGTGCCTCGGATGCTCAGCCCGCAAAGGCCGATTTCACGCCGTCGACCACAAACTGCACGGACAGCGCCGCCAGCAGCACGCCGAGCAGGCGCGTGAGCAGCGCGCGGCCGGTGACGCCGAGGAAGCGGTTCAGCCGTTCGGCGAGGTAGAGCGAAACGAAGACGAGGCCGAGCACGACGGCGATGACGGCAACGAGCTGCGCCTTGCCGAGCAGACCCTCCATCGTGCCCGAGATCAGTACGGTCGCCGAGATCGCGCCCGGGCCGGCAATCAGCGGGATGGCAAGCGGAAAGACCGCGAGGTTGTGAATGTGATCCTTGGTGATCGCATCCCCGGTCGTCTTTTCCTTCCGCTCGTTGCGCTTCTCGAAGATCATCTCGAAGGCGATGGCAAACAGCATCAGCCCGCCGGCGATGCGGAAGGCGCCCATGGAAATGCCCAGCGCCCCGAGAATGCTGGCGCCAAACAGCGCAAAGACGGTGAGGATGGCAAAGCCCATCACCGAACCGCGAATGGCCACCTGCTGGCGCTGCGCCCGCGTCATGCCCTGGGTGAGACCGAGAAACAGCGGGGCGAGCCCCGGCGGGTCGACGGTGACCAGCAGGGTCGTGAAGGCGCTGATCATCGTTTCGGTTATGGCCATGGCGTGTCTTTCTCCCGTGCAAGCGCTCATAAAGCCGAAGCCATGGTGGCGTTGCAAGCGGCGACCCCAAGATATTGAGAGAAATGCCTTTCCGCAGCCGCAAAAGCCTGTTTATAACCAGCCTCCAAATTGGCGCTTCCGCGCCTGTTCCGCTATAAATTCCGCAGTGATTCCGAACAGAGATCGTGACCTGATTTGACTGAGCAAAGCACTCCCGGCGGCGGCAAGTTCCCGTCCGACATCGAGCCGATTTCCATCATCGAGGAAATGCAGCGGTCGTATCTCGACTACGCGATGAGCGTCATCGTCAGCCGTGCGCTGCCCGACGTGCGCGACGGCCTGAAGCCTGTCCATCGCCGCATCCTCTACGGCATGAACGAGCTGGGCCTCGACTGGAACAAGAAATACGTCAAGAGCGCCCGCGTTACCGGTGACGTGATGGGTAAATACCATCCGCACGGTGATGCCGCGATCTATGATGCGCTGGCCCGCATGGCGCAGGATTGGTCGCTGCGCATGCCGCTGATCGACGGTCAGGGCAATTTCGGCTCCGTCGACGGCGACCCGCCGGCGGCGCAGCGCTATACGGAATGCCGCCTGGAGAAGGTTGCCCATGCGCTGCTTGACGATCTCGACAAGGAGACCGTCGACTTCCGCGACAACTATGACGGCACCATGTCCGAGCCGGTCGTCGTCCCGGCCAAGTTTCCCAACCTGCTGGTCAACGGGGCCGGCGGCATCGCCGTCGGCATGGCGACCAACATCCCGCCGCACAATCTGACCGAAGTGCTCGACGGCTGTACGGCGCTCATCGACAATCCGGCAATCGAACTGCCGGAACTGATGCAGATCATTCCCGGGCCCGACTTCCCGACCGGCGCCATGATCCTCGGCCGCTCTGGCATCCGATCGGCCTATGAGACGGGCCGCGGCTCCGTCGTCATGCGCGGCGTTGCCCGGGTCGAGCCGATGCGCGGCGATCGCGAGCAGATCATCATCACCGAGATTCCCTACCAGGTGAACAAGTCGACGATGATCGAGAAGATGGCCGAGCTGGTGCGCGAGAAGCGCATCGAAGGCATTTCCGACCTGCGCGACGAGTCCGACCGCGAAGGCTACCGCGTTGTCATCGAACTGAAGCGCGATGCGGTTGCCGATGTCGTGCTCAACCAGCTTTATCGCTATACCCCGCTGCAGACCTCCTTCGGCTGCAACATGGTGGCGCTGAACGGTGGCAAGCCGGAGCAGCTGACGCTACTCGACATGCTGCGCGCCTTCGTCGCCTTCCGTGAGGATGTCGTCAGCCGCCGCACCAAATACCTGCTGCGCAAGGCGCGCGATCGCGCCCATGTCCTCGTTGGCCTCGCAATCGCGGTCGCCAATATCGATGAAGTTATCGCGTTGATCCGCAAGGCTCCCGATCCGGCGACCGCACGCGAACAGCTGATGACCCGCCGCTGGCCGGCCCATGACGTCGAGTCGTTGATCCGCCTGATCGACGATCCGCGCCACCGGATCAACGAAGACCTGACCTACAATCTGTCGGAAGAACAGGCCCGCGCCATCCTCGAACTGCGTCTCGCTCGCCTGACGGCTCTCGGTCGCGACGAAATCGACGAGGAACTGAACAAGATCGGCACTGAAATTGCCGATTATCTCGACATCCTGTCGTCGCGCGTCCGCATTCAGCAGATCGTCAAGGACGAGTTCACCGCGATCCGCGACGAATTCGGCACCCCGCGTCGCACCCAGATCGTCGAGGGCGGCCCCGACATGGACGACGAGGACCTGATCGCCCGCGAAGACATGGTCGTGACCGTATCGCATGCCGGCTATATCAAGCGCGTGCCGCTGACGACCTATCGCGCCCAGCGACGTGGCGGCAAGGGCCGCTCCGGCATGGCGATGAAGGACGAGGATTTCGCCACCCGGCTCTTCGTTGCGAACACCCATACGCCGGTGCTGTTCTTCTCCTCGCGCGGGATCGTTTACAAGGAAAAGGTCTGGCGCCTGCCAATCGGCACGCCGACCTCGCGCGGCAAGGCCATGATCAACATGTTCCCGCTGGAACCCGGCGAGCGCATCACCTCGATCATGCCGCTTCCCGAGGACGAGACGAGCTGGCAAAACCTCGACGTCATGTTCTCGACGACGCGCGGCACGGTTCGCCGCAACAAGTTGTCCGACTTCATCCAGGTCAACCGCAACGGCAAGATCGCGATGAAACTCGAGGAAGAGGGCGACGAAATCCTCGGCGTTGAAACCTGCACCGAACATGACGACGTGCTGTTGACCACAGCTCTCGGCCAGGCGATCCGTTTCCCGGTTGATGAAGTGCGCGTCTTTGCCGGCCGCAATTCGATCGGTGTTCGCGGTCTGACGCTCGCCGATGGCGACCGCCTGATCTCGATGACCATCCTCGCCCATGTCGATGCCGAACCCTGGCAGCGTGCGGCCTATCTCAAGCGTTCAGCCGCTGAACGTCGCGCCATGGGCGTCGACGAAGATGATATCGCTCTCGTCGGTGAGGAAGTGGGCGCCGAAGGCGAACTGGCGGAAGACCGCTATCAGGAGCTCAAGGCCCGGGAGCAGTTCGTGCTCACGGTCTCGGAAAAGGGCTACGGCAAGCGTTCGTCCTCCTACGACTTCCGCACCTCCGGGCGCGGCGGCAAAGGCATCCGCGCGACCGACACGTCGAAGACGGCTGAAATCGGCGAGCTGGTCGCAGCCTTCCCGGTCGAGGAAACCGACCAGTTGATGCTCGTCTCCGACGGCGGCCAGCTGATCCGCGTGCCGGTGAACGGCATTCGCATCGCAAGCCGCGCGACCAAGGGCGTGACGATCTTCTCGACGGCCAAGGACGAAAAGGTCGTCTCGGTCGAGCGCATCAGCGAGCCGGAAAGCGATGACGAAGTCGTCGAATCGACAGACGGCGTCGAGGGCGAGGGCACTGCTGCACCGGAACCAGAAGCCGGTGGCGAAGCCCCGACGGAATGACTGTGAGCCGGCCTGCAAGGGCCGGTTCTTCAATCGGAAAGAGAAAACGAAAAGCCCGCCGGACTTGTGATCCGTGCGGGCTTTTTGCTGGAGATCTGCATCAAGTCGGATGCGGTCTTGTTTTGGGCCGGCGTGTGGATCCACCGACTGTGACCGCTTGGGATCGGTCTCAGAAGGCCTTGCGGCGCTCCATCATGGCCCGGAAATCATCGTTTTCGCGCTTCAGTGCCGTGATCGTAGAAGCGACCGAGGCGACAAACATGCCGCTGATCAGAGCGGCCAGAACCGTCAATGTAAGAAACATGGTCTATCCTTTCTCTTGTTCAGCGTGGTCTAGCGTTTTTAGCGGAGAAGATTTGAAAACCGATTAATGACCGAAGCTGTGATATCGGGCCGTCATCGGCGGGCCGTAGAAAGCAGCGTCGCCGCTGCCCTTGACGTAGAAGGTTGCGGAAGTGGCAACCATGGCAGTCATCATCATCATCCATACAAGGTTGATCAGGGTAACTTTGTCATGCATTGCTTTAGTCCTTTGGATGCCGGCATTCGCTGCCGTAAAATGCTTGCGTGCGAAAATGGTTCCCGCACAGTGTAGAAAGATGTTTACCAAGTCCCGCCTGAAGTCCTCTTGAACGCGCCGTTCATCTGGCGTTCATCTTCGCAATCGAATTGAGCCGCCTCGATCTGGTCCCGCACAACCATCAGCCCGAGTTCGACGAGCAGCGAGGCAGCGATGGCAGCGGCGATGAGGAGAACCAGCATGGGAACGACCTTCCGGTGGGACGAGTTGTGTTGACGATGGTGTTTTATGAAACTGCGCCTGAAGCACCCTTGAATGGGCCGTTCATCTGTTGTTCAGCGCTTGAAATTGGCGGGGAGCGAGCCGAAACGTGACTTGCGCCAACGTCCTGGACGCTTGCGATATCCGGCCTTCCGTGACAAAAGGCGGGCGAAACCAAAGAACGGGCTCTCATGGCGACCGCTTTTTATCCTGGCTCCTTCGATCCGATGACCAACGGTCATCTCGACGTGCTCGTGCAGGCGATGAATCTGGTCGACCGGTTGGTCGTGGCGATCGGCACGCATCCCGGCAAGACGCCATTGTTCACCTACAACGAACGGGCGGATCTCATCCGCGCCTCGCTCGTTTCGGTTCTTCCGGGACGGATTGAGGATCTCGAGGTCGTGTCCTTCGCCGATCTCGCTGTCGATGCCGCGCGCCGGCATGGGGCCCGCATCATGGTGCGGGGCCTCCGTGACGGCACCGACTTCGACTACGAAATGCAGATGGTGGGCATGAATGCCCGGATGGCGCCAGATCTGCAGACCGTCTTCCTGCCGGCTGCGACCGCCTCGCGGCCCATAACGGCCACATTGGTTCGCCAGATCGCTGCCATGGGCGGCGACGTGAGCGCCTTCGTGCCGGCCCCGGTGCTGGCCGCCCTGAATTCCAAATACGGCCGCTGAGCCGCAATATCCAAACGGGAGTGACCATGAAGCTCGTCCAATTCGCAACCGCATTCCTCCTGGCCCTGGCCAGCTTCGGTTCTGCGCAGGCCCAGTCCAACGAGGATTTCCTGACCATCCAGCTGAAGGATGGCCCGGTCGTCATCCAGTTGATGCCTGAGGTCGCGCCCAAGCACGTCGCCCAGATCAAGGAACTCGCTTCCAAGGGTGAATACGACAACGTCGCCTTCCACCGTGTCATCGAAGGCTTCATGGCGCAGACCGGCGACGTCCAGTTCGGCGACATGGAGAACGGCTTCGAGCCGGGTCGTGCCGGTACCGGCGGTTCCAGCCTCCCGGATATCCCGGCCGAATTCTCGAACGTGCCCTTCGAGCGCGGCACCGTCGGCATGGCCCGCAGCCAGGATCCGAACTCCGCCAATTCGCAGTTTTTCATCATGTTCGCCGAAGGCGGCTTCCTGAACGGCCAGTATACGGTCGTCGGCAAGGTCGTGGCCGGCATGGAATATGTCGACAAGATCAAGCGTGGCGAAGGCGGCAACGGCGAAGTCACCGATCCCGACCGCATGGTCAAGGTCACGGTCGGTCGCAACTGATACACCAAGGGCCCAACGCCCCAATTCAAGGAGAAAACCCATGGCCGAGATCAAGGATCCGGAAAACACCATCCTGATGGAAACCACCAAGGGCAAGGTCGTCATTGCGCTCTTCCCGGATCTGGCCCCTGGCCATGTCGCCCGCATCAAGGAACTGTCGCGCGAAGGCGCCTATGACGGCGTTGTCTTCCACCGCGTCATCCCCGACTTCATGGCCCAGACCGGTGACGTGAAGTTCGGCAAGAAGGGCGGCGACAGCTTCAACCCGGGTCGCGCTGGCATGGGCGGCTCGGAAAAGCCGGATCTGAAGGCTGAATTCTCGGCCACCCCGCATGTTCGCGGCACCTGCTCGATGGCCCGCTCGCAGAGCCCGAACTCGGCCAATTCGCAGTTTTTCATCTGCTTCACCGATGCCCCGTGGCTCAACAAGCAGTATTCCGTCTGGGGCCAGGTCATCGAAGGCATGGACATCATCGACCAGATCAAGAAGGGCGAGCCTGTCAGCGACCCCGATTCGATCCTGTCGATGAAGGTTGCCGCCGACGCCTGATCGGCTTCATCCTGAGAAGCCCGCCTCGGTGCGCTGCACCCGGGCGGGTTTTCGCGTTTAATCCCCATTGCCCGAAACAGATCTGATTGCGATGCGTGTAGACCTCTTCGACTTCGACCTGCCGGACGAAAACATTGCGCTAAGGCCTGCGAGCCCGCGCGATCACGCCCGCTTCCTGGTCGTCCGCCCGGACCAGACGCCAGTGCTCGAGGACCACCATGTCTACGATCTCCCGTCGTTCCTGCGACCCGGCGACGCGCTGGTCTTCAACGACACCAAGGTGATCCCGGCCCAGCTTGAAGGGATCCGCCATCGGGAAGGCGCCGAAGAGATCGCGGTCTCCTGCACGCTGCACATGCGCGTCGCAGCCAACCGCTGGAAGGCCTTTGCCAAGCCCGGCAAACGCATCAAGCAGGGCGACCGCATCGATTTTGGTGTGGGGCAGGGCGATAACGCCGCCTGCCTCATGGGTTCGCTTATTGCGACCGTTGCGGAAAAAGGCGAGGCTGGCGAAATCGATCTAGCCTTCGATCTGACCGGCCCTGATCTGGATCAGGCGATCGCCACCGTTGGCCACATCCCGCTTCCGCCCTATATCGCAGCCAAGCGACCGGAAGACGAAAAGGATCGCGCCGACTACCAGACGATCTACGCCCGGGAGGAGGGCGCCGTTGCGGCACCGACCGCCGGCCTGCATTTCACGCCCGATCTCTTCGCAAAACTCGATGCCGCCGGTGTCGAGCGCCATTTCGTCACCCTGCATGTCGGCGCCGGCACCTTCCTGCCGGTAAAGGCGGATGATACCGCCGAGCACAAGATGCACGAGGAGATCGGCTACATCTCGCCCTCGACGGCCGCCGCTCTCAATGCCGTGCGCGCCCGGGGTAACCGGATCATCGCCGTCGGCACCACCTCGCTGCGCCTGCTCGAAAGTGCAGCAGAGGACAATGGCCACATTCCCGCCTGGTCGGGAGCGACCGGCATCTTCATCACGCCCGGCTATCGCTTCAAGGCGGTGGACATGCTGATGACCAATTTCCACCTGCCCAAATCCACGCTCTTCATGCTGGTATCCGCCTTCGCCGGCCTCGACACGATGCGGGGCGCTTATGCCCACGCCATCGAGACCGGCTACCGCTTCTATTCCTACGGCGATTCCAGCCTGCTCTTCCGGAAAGACGACTAACCGATGACCGAGAATTTCACGTTCAATCTGAAGGCCACCAGCGGCAAGGCTCGCCTTGGCGAGATCACCATGCCGCGCGGCACGATCCGCACCCCGGCCTTCATGCCCGTCGGCACCGTCGGCACGGTCAAGGCCATGTATCTCGACCAGGTCAAGGAAGGCGGCGCCGATATCATCCTTGGCAATACCTATCACCTGATGCTGCGCCCCGGCCCGGAACGCGTCGCCCGCCTCGGCGGCCTGCATGAGCTCATCCGCTGGCCCGGCCCGATCCTGACCGACTCAGGCGGCTTCCAGGTCATGTCGCTGTCGGGCCTGCGCAAGCTCGACGAGCAGGGCGTGACCTTCAAGAGCCATGTTGACGGTTCGCTGCACCATATGTCGCCGGAGCGCTCGATCGAGATCCAGGGCCTGCTCGACAGTGACATCCAGATGCAGCTTGACGAGTGCGTGGCGCTTCCCAATGAGCCGCGCGAGATCGAACGCGCCATGGAACTGTCGCTCCGCTGGGCCGAGCGCTGCCGCGTCGCCTTCGGCAACCAGCCGGGCAAGGCCATGTTCGGCATCGTCCAGGGCGGCGATCAGCCGGCGCTGCGCATCCGTTCGGCAGAAGGCCTGAAACAACTCGATCTCAAGGGCTATTCCATCGGCGGTCTCGCCGTCGGTGAGCCGCAGCATGTCATGCTGGAAATGCTCGGCATCACTCTACCGGTATTGCCCGTGGAAAAGCCGCGTTACCTGATGGGCGTCGGCACGCCCGACGACATGCTGAAATCGGTCGCCGAGGGCATCGACATGTTCGACTGCGTCATGCCGACCCGGTCCGGCCGCCATGGCCTGGCCTTCACCCGGCGCGGCAAGGTCAACATCCGCAATGCACGCCACGCGGAAGATATGCGCCCGCTCGACGAGCAGTCGTCCTGCGCGGCGACCCGCGATTACTCGCGCGCCTATCTGCACCACCTCGTGCGCTCGAACGAGGCTTTGGGTGGCATGCTCTTGTCTTGGAACAACCTCAGCTACTACCAGGAGCTGATGCAGGGCATCCGTCAGGCGATCGCCGAAGACCGCTTCGAGGACTTCAAGGCCGAGACCATCGAGATGTGGGCGCGCGGCGACATCGACCCAGTCTGATGAGGTCAGAAAAGGGCAGGGCGTTAGACACGTCCTGCCCGCGAGATCAAATGCCCTGGCTGTTGGTCTCGCGCATCATGCGCACGCCATTGATGGCAAACTGCCCGTTCCGCTGGCGCTTCAACTCGTAATAGACCGCCCAATCCTTGCCGTCAGGCGCCGAGATCAGCACCTCCTGGTAGGCGACTGTCCCATCGGGTGAGACCTGATTACGGCCAAAGGCATAGTTGCCGGGCCTGTAGACCGGGGCGTAGCTCTTCTTGACCATCTCGAAGAAGCGTTCGGCATTGGGAAACACCGACTTTATCTCCGGCGAGGCGAAAGAATAGGCGGTCATCGCATCGTTGTTGAGGAAGGCGGTGATCTGTTGTTCGATCACCTGCCGGGCATGCATCGCCGGGTCCCGCTCCTCGGCATGGGCAGACGCGGAAAACACAGTGGAAATCGCCAGGGCGACCGCGAACAGCAAGCGCATCATCATTCCCCTCGTTTTTCAGCATTTCATAAAACGAGGATAGGGCGATTCGTGACGATGAAAAGACCGTTCAAGCTTATGTGAGCGCATTGCGCTCACATAAGGGGGTCAACGATACCATAGTGTTGGCAGATAGAGCGTCAACCCGGGGACAGCAGAGATCAGGACAAGCACGAAGAGCAGCGGCACGAGGAAGGGGACAGCAGCCTTCACGGTCCGTTCGATCGACAGGTTGGCCACCCGTGACAGGACGAACAGAACCATGCCCACCGGCGGCGTGATCAGTCCGATCATCAGGTTGAGTACCATTACCACCCCGAACTGCACCGGGTCGATGCCGACCGCCAGAATCGATGGCATGAAGATCGGCACCAGGATCGAGATCGCCGCAATCGTCTCCATGAAACATCCGACGATCAGGATGATGATGTTGATGATCAGCAGCAGCATGAGCGGATCATCGGTAATGGTCAGGAGCAGGGCCGTGAACTGCGCCGTCACCTGCGTCACCGTCAGCACCCAGCCGAACAGCGATGCTGCTGCCACGATCACCAGAACCGAGGCCGTCGTCTCGATCGTGTTCAGCGATATCTGGTAGAAGCGTCGAAGCGACAGGGTCCTGTAGACCACGAAGCCCAGAAACAGCGCCCAGGCACAGGCGGCTATCGCCCCTTCGGTTGGCGTAAAGGCGCCCGTGCCCATGCCGCCGATGATAATGACAGGCGTCATCAGCGCTGGAACCGCACGGATGAACGAACGACCGAGCACGCCCCAACGAAAACGCGCATCGCGACCAATGGAATGGCGATGGGCATACCAGGTGACGTAGACCATCATGCACAGCGCCATCATCAGACCGGGTATGAAACCGGCGGCGAAAAGCTGACCGATCGAGACGTTCGCCATGACGCCGAAGATGACCATCGGCAGGGACGGGGGGATGATCGGCCCGATGGTCGAGGAGGCGGCCGTGATGCCGACAGCAAATTCCACCGGATAGCCGTGGTCACGCATTGCCTTGATCTCGATCGTGCCGAGGCCGCCCGCATCGGCGACCGCAGTTCCCGACATGCCGGCGAAGATCACGGAGCCGGCAACATTGACATGGCCGAGGCCGCCTCTGAGCCAGCCCACAGCTGCCGTCGCGAAATCATAGATACGGTTGGTGA
>CALSAF010000007.1:0-60561 GCA_943372805.1 Rhizobium sp. Q54 | reverse complement strand
AAGAGAGGACGGACGGCCGAATAGCTCCAGACGATATCGTCAGGGCGCACCGGTTCCTGGAAATATTCGCTGGCCGCATCGCAGAGGTAGTTCACCTCTTCGGGGCTGATGCGGACATCCTTCGGATCTTCGGTGTAGTCGCGGTCGGTCGTGCCGATCAGGGTGAATTCGCCCTCATAGGGGATGGCGAAGATGATGCGATTGTCAGGATTCTGGAAGAAGTAGGCACGCGGATCGGTGAACTTCTTGCGGACGATGATATGGCTGCCTTGAACCAGGCGGACATTGTGTACGTTGTTGCGGCCGAAAGCACCAGCCAATACCTGGTCTACCCAGGGACCGGCGGCATTCACCAGCATGCGCGCCTTGTGGGTGACCACGGAGCCATCGCGCTGCGACTTCGTGGTTACGACCCAGTGGCCTTCTTCCCGATGGGCGGACACGACGCGGGCGCGGCTCAGGATGTTTGCGCCACGGATCTTCGCGTCGCGGGCGTTGAGGACGACCATACGGGCGTCATCGACCCAGCCATCGGAATATTCGAAAGCCTTCGAGAAGACGGGCTTCAAGGGCTTGCCGGCGGGATCGCGGCGCAAGTCGAGCGTCTTGGTAGCGGGCAGAAGCTTGCGACCACCCAGATTGTCGTAGAGGAAGAGGCCGAGACGGATGAGCCAGGCCGGGCGAATGCCGCCCTTCTGGAACGGAAGCACGAAACGCAGCGGCCAGATGACATGCGGCGCCATGGCCCAGAGGACCTCGCGCTCCATCAGAGCTTCACGCACCAGGCGGAATTCGTAATGCTCGAGATAGCGCAAGCCACCATGGATCAGCTTGGTGGCGCCGGAAGAGGTGCCGGAGGCGAAGTCGTTCATTTCAGCCAGGGCGACAGAATATCCTCGGCCGGCCGCGTCACGCGCGATCCCGCATCCATTGATCCCGCCGCCGATCACAAACAGATCGTAGATTGGCTGCCCCGACATTATCCCTCCACATGTTCGCACCTGCAGCATTTGCTGCTATTGCGAAAGCATGAATATAATTTTCGAAATTTAAACGAATGTCAAACGAAACTTATTCCGTAGATGTTTGGTCACTCGCCGGAGCGGTTTCGATGATGCGGACGTCCTGCTCCGCGCAAATCGTCCGGATGCTGTCTGAAGGACAATGATCGGTGATAAACGTCTGAACCTGCGAGATATGGCCGATCCGGACAGGCGCCGTGCGCTCGAATTTTGATGCGTCGGACACGAGAATCACGTGGCGCGCATTGGCGATGATCGCCTGGGCGACTTTCACTTCGCGGAAATCGAAATCGAGCAGTGCACCATCTTCATCGATGGCCGAAACGCCGATAACGGCGAAATCCACCTTGAACTGGCGGATGAAATCCACGGCCGCCTCACCGACGATGCCGCCATCCGATCCACGGACCACGCCGCCGGCGATCACCACCTCAATGGATGGGAAAATTCGCAAGTGATTGGCAACATTGATGTTATTGGTGATGACCATCAATTCTTTATGGTCGACCAATGCGTCACCGACCGCTTCCGTCGTGGTGCCGATGTTGATGAAGAGCGAGGAATTGTCGGGGATTAGATCTGCAGCGGCGCGGCCGATCGCCTGTTTCTCGGTTGCGGCCATGGAACGGCGCGCTTCGTATTTGACGTTTTCATTTCCGCTCGGGAAAACGGCTCCGCCGTGAATGCGGTTGAGGGCTCGTGCGTCGCAGAGGTCGTTGAGATCCTTGCGAATCGTCTGCGGCGTGACTGCGAAACGCGCCGCGAGTTCGTCCACGAGAACACGACCCTGCTCCTTCGCCAGAGCCATGATCTCCGCCTGCCTCGCCGAAAACATCATGTCGGCCCCTCCCCTTTTCGTTTTTCTTCAGTCTAGGCAAAAACGAAACATGAGCAATAGCCGAGACCGAAACTATCTCCGGCGCAGGAGGAGTATGAAAGCCAGACCTCCGGCGAGACCGGTGATGACGCCGATCGGCACATCTTCCGGGGCCATGATCGTGCGCGAAACAATGTCGGCGAGGATCAGGATGACCGCGCCGGCGAGCGCCGACAGCGGGATGACACGGATGTTGTCACTGCCCGCGGTGAGACGGACGAAATGCGGAACGAGCAGACCGACGAAACCGATAGCGCCTGAGAAGGCGACCATGACACCGGTCAAGAGAGCGGTGGCAACGAACAGTTCGGCCCGGAAGCGAGCAACGGGAACACCAAGCGTCGCTGCCGTTTCGTCACCCATGGCCATAGCGTTGATCTCGCGGGCGCGGACGACCAGGAAGACCAGGCAGGCGGCCAGCACGATTACGGGATAGATGAGATGCGACCACTGGGCGAGGCCGAGGCCTCCCAGCATCCAGAAGACCACCGTATGGGCGGCCCGGGGATCGCCCAGGAAGATGGCGAGATTGCCAAGCGACGTCGCGACGAAAGCAATTGCCACGCCCGTCAGGACCAGACGATCGGCACCGGCACCGGTGAAGCGCGTCACGGCGACCACGGCGAGCGTTGCCAGCAGCGAGCCGACAAAAGCGAAGAGGGGGACAGTGACCAGGCCGAAAATCAGGCCCGTGTGCAATAGCGCAATGATCGCTCCAAGCGCCCCGCCTGAGGACACGCCGAGAAGATGGGGGTCGGCAAGCGGATTGCGGGTGACCGCCTGCAAGACGGCTCCCACTGTCGCCAAGCCGGCGCCGACGAGACCGGCAAGAATGGCGCGGGGAAAGCGCACGTCCCAGACGATGCTCTCGCGGCCCGCAGACCATGTCGGCTCGAAGGTACCGGGCACCAGCTTGTTGACCAGGATTGACCAGACCGTTTCAGCAGGGATGGCGGCGGACCCCAGTGAAACGCCTGCCGTGAGGCACAGGGCAAGCAGCACGAGCGCCAGACCTGTCCAGAGAAACATGCGACCGTGCATCATGCTGCCTTTGGTAGAGCTTGCGGACGGGGCCAAAGTTCAGCCCCGCCTCAGCGATCACATGTTGCGCGGGTGGAAGGCGTCTGCCAGGCGATCAATGGCCTGGACGTTACGCGGACCAGGCGTTGCCTCGACATATTCCAGCACGACGAAACGGTCCTGCTTGACGGCGTCGAGGTTCTTGAAGGCCGGCGTCTCCTTCATGAAGGCGATCTTCTGCTCGGCGGTCACATCGCCGTAGTTGACGATGACGATCACTTCCGGATTGCGTTCGATGACCGGCTCCCAGGAAACCTCGGTCCAACTCTTTTCCACGTCATCCATGACGTTGACGCCGCCTGCGGCCTCGATCATCGCGGTCGGAATGCCGAAGCGGCCAGAGGTGAAGGGCTTCTCGGTGCCGGAATCATAGACGAAGACGCGTACGGGCTTCTCGATGCCGCCGATCCGGGTGGTGATCTCATCGAGCTGCTTGCGATAGTCGGCGACCAATTCTTCAGCGCGCTGCTCGACACCAAAGATCTTGCCGAGATTGAGCAAGTCCGCGAACATATCGTCCATCGTCGGCTTGTTCTTGGCCATGATGTGAATGCAGGATTCGGTCAGTTCATAGACCTTGATGCCCAGCGGTTCGAGCGTCTCGGGGGTTACTTCGCCACCGACTTTCATGCCGTAGTTCCAGCCGGCGAAATAGAAATCGGCATCGGCGTTGAGCAAGACTTCCTTGGTCGGATATTTCGGCGAAAGCTCCGGCAGTTCCTTCACGCCTTCGCGCAGCCCCTCATCCAGCGTCTTCCAGCCGGAGATGCCTGTGTAGCCGACCATGCGATCCTGCAGTTTCAGGGCGAGCATCATCTCGGTCAGGTTGACGTCGTTGGAGATGGCACGGGCGGGCGCTGCTTCGAAGGTGACGTCGCGACCGCAGCTCTTGACCGTGACCGGATAGGCGAAGGCGGAAGACGCCGTGAAGACCGATGCGAACAGAGCGGCGGACAGGAGAAAACGGTTAGCCATGGTATCGGGGTCCCTTCGAAATCAGTTCAGTGCAAGTGAGAAAGAAAAACGGTGTGCGCGAAGACCTTCCGCCTGCTGGCGCGCGGCGAGCACGCCGAACGTCCCTGACAGGGCCTGTTCGGTCAGTACCGCCTCCGGTGCCCCGAAGGCGCTCATGCGGCCGCCATGCATCAGGGCGACATGGCTTGCGAATTCGGCCGCCAGATTAATGTCGTGCAATGTCGTGATGATCGTCAGATTGAGCGCGCCCAGCAGATCGAGGATTTCGAGCTGGTGACGGATGTCCAGATGGTTGGTCGGTTCGTCGAGAATCAGGATCTCCGGCTTCTGGGCGAGTGCACGCGCCACAAGCACGCGCTGCTTTTCGCCGCCCGAGAGGGTCGAGAACTGGCGGTTTGCCAAACGAAGAAGATCGAGATGATCGAGGGCGTGTTCGGCTTCGGCTCTGTCCTGATCATTCCAGCCGGAAAGCCCCTCGCGCCAGGGAACGCGGCCCATCATCACCACGTCGCGGACCGTGAAGGGGAAATCGCCAGGCATTTCCTGCAGGACGACAGCGACGCGCCGCGCAACCTGGCGGGCACTCATGGACCAGATATCCTGGCCGTCCACTTCGACGCGGCCTTCCAGGGGAGAGACGCCGCGATACAGGCAGCGGAGCAAGGTCGTCTTGCCGGCACCATTCGGGCCGACGATCGCCAGCCGATCACCGGCGTCGAGCGCAAACGATACGTCACGGACGAGGAAATGGGATGATTTCGGACCCCAACCGAGATCCGTGACCCGGATAGGGCAGCCTTTGCTGCTGCAACTCATCGGCACGCCTCCGCAAGGGAGTTACGGCCGGCGATCACGCCATGGGCGAGCTTGGATCCAAGCCTGACCGGCTCACAATCTGGAAGGAAATGCATGCCAGTCCTCTGCAGGATTTCTCCGGAGGAAAAATGGCATGTGATCGGCGCGCCTGACAGCGCGGCGCGAAAGCCAGTTTTTATCCATCGGAACACCCCGTCCGCTTCGTTTTCTTCACTCGACGGCAGGTCTCCTGGCTCGTGGATATGCGCTGCTCCATTTGCCTTCCCACGGTGACCCGCAGTGGCCCGACGCTCTCACGCCGCGAGAATGGACAGCAATCCGCTTACAGTTGCGGGGGCAGCCACGGTCTTGGTCCCTTTTGGGTCTTCCGCACCGTGTTCCCTATTAATCCCCTCGGAGTCATCCGGTGGGGGAACCGTCACCTGCTTGCATAGGACCTGCAGACCCAGGCGGTCAAGCCTTGATCTTTTCCGTTATGTAATACCATTACGTTTATCGTCTGATCTTCCGGTTGTCCACACCCGATCTCACCCCTTCGAATCTCCGGCCATCCCCCGGGAAAAGATCAGCAACTCGCAAACGCCGAATGGTGGCTGTGCGATGCCGCGTCCGGTCTTGCGCCCTGCAAAACTGCCCATACACCCGCACATTCCAGTCGGCCATGCGCGACCGCTGATTTGACAGGACAGGGCAAACTTGGCAGCAGTGTTTCAGACGGGGAGGAGACCTGATGGCACGGCGCAGCGAGGGGCAGACGAGACTGGACGATGCGGCAAGGGCCGGCTGGCTCTACTATGTCGCCGGTCGGACTCAGGACGAGATCGCGGCAGCCATGGGGATTTCAAGGCAGAGTGCCCAGCGTCTCGTTTCGCTCTCCGTCGCGGAAAAGCTCATCAAGGTGCGCCTCGACCACCCGATTGCTGCCTGCCTCGAACTGGCGGAAGCGCTGAAGCGGAAGTTCGGATTGAAGGAGGTGGAGATTGTTCCCACCGATCCGACATCGGAGTCGGCGACCGTCGGCGTTGCCGAAGCGGGAGCAGCACAGCTGGAGCGCTGGCTGAAACAGACCGATCCGCTGGTCATCGCGATGGGCACCGGCCGTACCCTGCGTGCCATGATCGACCAGTTGTCGCCGATGGAATGTCCGCAGCACAAAATCGTATCGCTGACGGGCAATATCAGCCCTGATGGATCGGCTGCCTATTTCAACGTCATCTTCTCGATGGCCGATGCGATCAAGGCACCACACTTCCCGATGCCCCTTCCGGTCATCGTGTCTTCGCCCGAAGAAAAGCAACTCCTGCACCAGCAGCCACTGGTTGCGCCGACGATTGCGCTCGGCCATCAGTCGGGCGTTACCTTCGTCGGCATCGGCGAAATGAACATGAGCGCGCCGCTGCTCGTCGATGGGTTCCTGAAACCTGGCGAGATGGAGGACCTGCTCGCTGCGGGTGCGGTGGGAGAGATCTGCGGCTGGATCTTCGGAGAAAACGGCAGGCTCCTCGCGCACCCCGTCAATGAGCGGGTCGCCAGCCTTGAGGTTCCCTCGCGCGAAACCTCAAGCGTGATTGGTCTGGCACGGGGTCGACGCAAGCATCCGGCCATCCTCGCTGCGGTTCGTGGCGGCCATATCAACGGCCTGATCACCGACGAAGAGGCTGCGCGGCACCTTCTGGCCAGTTGAGTTCAACTAAAATTTTCAACTTCTGAACAAGGGCTTAACTGGACCTTGCGGCACCGCAGCATGGAATCCCGGTTGACATTTCGCACGCCCAAAGTGAGTAATTGCCCATGAGCAAAGCGAATGCTCATTACTCTTCTGGGAGGAAGACATGAACTTGAAGACGATTTTGCTGGGCGCCTGCTCAGCGCTGGCGCTTGCCGGCATGGCCTCGGCCGAAACCCTGACCATTGCGACCGTCAACAATGGCGACATGATCCGCATGCAGGGGCTGACCTCGGAATTCACCGCCAAGAACCCCGACATCCAGGTCGAATGGGTGACGCTTGAGGAAAACGTTCTGCGCGAGCGCGTCACGACCGACATCGCGACGAAGGGCGGCCAGTACGACATCATGACGATCGGCACCTATGAAGTGCCGATCTGGTCCAAGCAGGGCTGGCTGCTGCCGCTGGAAAATCTCGGCACAGACTACGATGTCGATGATCTGCTTCCTGCCATTCGTTCAGGCCTGACCGGCGAAGACGACAAGCTCTATGCCGCGCCATTCTACGGCGAATCCTCGTTCATCATGTACCGCAAGGACCTGATGGAGAAGGCCGGGCTCACCATGCCCGACGCTCCGACTTGGGAGTTTGTTGCCGACGCCGCTCGCAAGATGACGGACCGCGCCAACGACATCAACGGCATCTGCCTGCGCGGCAAGGCCGGCTGGGGCGAAAACATGGCCTTCCTGACGGCCACCTCGAATGCGTTTGGCGCCCGCTGGTTCGACGAGAACTGGAAGCCGCAGTTCGACCAGCCGGAATGGAAGAACACGCTCGACTTCTACGTCAAGCTGATGAACGACGCCGGCCCGCAGGGTGCGTCCTCGAACGGCTTCAACGAGAACCTCGCGCTCTTCCAGCAAGGCAAGTGCGGCATGTGGATCGACGCCACCGTCGCTGCCTCCTTCGTCACCAATCCGAAGGACTCGACCGTCGCCGACAAGGTGGGCTTCGCGCTCGCTCCCGACACCGGTCTCGGCAAGCGCGGCAACTGGCTCTGGGCCTGGAACCTCGCCATCCCGGCAGGCTCGCAGAAGGCGGAAGCTGCCGAGAAGTTCATCTCCTGGGCAACCAGCAAGGCCTATCTCGAACTCGTCGCTTCCAAGGAAGGCTGGGCCAACGTTCCTCCGGGCACGCGGACCTCTCTCTACGAGAACCCGGAATACCAGAAGGCAGCTCCGTTCGCGAAGATGACGCTCGACTCGATCAATGCCGCTGACCCGAAGAACCCAACCGTCAAGCCGGTGCCCTATGTCGGCGTGCAGTTCGTGGCGATCCCCGAGTTCCAGAGCCTCGGCACGTCCGTCGGTCAGCTCTTCTCGGCAGCCCTTGCAGGTCAGATGTCGGTCGATGATGCGCTTGCCCAGGCACAGAGCCTGACGACACGCGAAATGACCCGCGCCGGCTACATCAAGTAATCTACCCTCCCAAACCTGCCTGCCCGGATTGCGGTCCGGGCAGGAGAGACTTCGATCGCTTGCGGCCAATGCCGGTCGTTGTCACTTTGCCTCCAACGGGCCCGGACATTCCTCCGCTTGGGGCCATCAGGGCGAGTTTTATCATGGCTACTCAAAACACACGCACTTTGGCCCGTCTGATGATGGCGCCGTCCGTCGGGCTTCTGCTGATCTGGATGATCGTGCCGCTGGCGATGACCTTGTGGTTCTCCTTCCAGAACTACAATCTGCTCAATCCGGCCAATGTCAGCTTCGGTGGGTTGTTCAACTACCGCTATTTCTACACAGATCCGGCCTTCTTCCAGTCGGTCTGGAACACGCTTCTGATCGTTGGCGGCGTGCTTTTCATCACCATTGTCGGCGGCATTCTTCTGGCTCTGCTGCTCGACCAGCCGATGTTCGGCCAGGGGATCGTGCGTATCCTCGTCATCTCGCCCTTCTTCGTCATGCCGCCGGTCGCCGCGCTGATCTGGAAGAACATGATCATGCACCCGGGCTATGGCGTGCTGGCCGACATCAACCGGGCGCTCGGCTTGAGCCCCATCGACTGGTTCGCGCAATATCCGCTGTTATCGATCGTCATCATCGTTGCCTGGCAGTGGCTGCCGTTTGCGACGCTCATTCTCCTGACCGCCCTGCAATCACTCGATGGCGAGCAGCAGGAAGCGGCCGAGATGGATGGCGCGCGGTTCATCGACAAATTCATCTATCTGACGCTGCCGCATCTCGCCCGGGCGATCACCGTGGTCATCCTGATCCAGACGATCTTCCTGCTCGGCGTCTATGCGGAAATCCTGGTCACGACCAATGGCGGTCCGGGCTATGCCTCGACCAACCTCGCCTTCCTCATCTACCGCACGGCATTGCTCGGCTACGACGTCGGCGGAGCCTCTGCGGGTGGCATCATCGCTGTCGTGATTGCCAATCTCGTCGCCATCTTCCTGATGCGCGCCGTCGGCAAGAACCTGGACCGGTAAGGAGATCGACCATGGCCCGTGCCACAAGCCCTCGCCGCAAGATCCTCTTCACGGTCCTCGCCTGGAGCATCGCCTTCGTGATCTTCTTCCCGATCCTCTACACGCTGATCACCAGCGTGAAGACGGAGACGGAAGCGATCCAGGGCTTCGACATGATCCCCACCTTCACGCTCGAGAACTACGTGACGGTGCAGACGCAGCGCGACTACATCAAGCCGTTCATGAACTCGGTGATCCTGTCTGTCGGCTCGACGATTCTGGCGCTCATCGTCGGCATTCCCGCCGCCTGGGCCATGGCGTTCTCGCCGACCAAGCGGACCAAGGACATCCTGATGTGGATGCTCTCCACCAAGATGATGCCGGCAGTTGCCGTGCTTGTGCCGATCTATCTGCTGTTTCGTGATTTCGGCCTGCTCGACACCCGCATAGGGCTCACGGTGATGCTGACGCTGATCAACCTGCCGATCGTCGTGTGGATGCTCTACACCTATTTCCGCGAGATTCCGGGCGAGATCCTGGAAGCCGCGCGCATGGATGGCGCTTCGCTGTTCAACGAGATCGTCTACGTGCTCACGCCCATGGCGCTGCCGGGCATTGCCTCGACGCTTCTCCTCAACATCATTCTCGCCTGGAACGAGGCCTTCTGGACGATCCGGCTGACCACCACCAATGCGGCGCCGCTTACCGCCTTCATCGCCTCCTTCTCCAGTCCGCAAGGCCTGTTCTGGGCGAAGCTGTCGGCGGCCTCGACGATGGCGATCGCGCCGATCGTCATCCTGGGCTGGTTCAGCCAGAAACAACTCGTGCGCGGCCTAACCTTCGGCGCCGTCAAGTAAGGATACCCGATCATGGGCAGCATCAAACTCGAACAGCTCTCCAAGTCCTTCGGCGAGCATGCGGTCATTCCGGGGATCGACCTTGAGATCAACGACGGTGAATTCGTCGTCTTCGTCGGCCCCTCGGGCTGCGGCAAGTCCACCCTTCTGCGCCTGATCGCGGGTCTGGAAGACGCGACCGGCGGACGGATCCTGATCGACGGCAAGGACCAGACGCAGACGCCGCCGGCGCAGCGCGGTCTTGCCATGGTCTTTCAGTCCTATGCGCTCTACCCACACATGAGCGTGCGCTCGAACATCGGCTTTCCGCTGAAGATGGCTAAGGTCGACCCGGCCGAAATCAGCCGCAAGGTCGAGGAGGCTGCCCGCATCCTCAACCTCACCGACTATCTGGAGCGTCGGCCGGGCCAGCTCTCCGGCGGCCAGCGCCAGCGCGTCGCGATCGGTCGTGCCATCGTGCGCAATCCGCGCTGTTTCCTGTTCGACGAGCCGCTTTCCAACCTTGATGCCGCCCTGCGTGTCGCGATGCGGCTGGAAATCACCGAACTGCACCAGAAGCTCAAGGCGACCTCTGTCTATGTGACGCATGATCAGGTCGAGGCCATGACCATGGCCGACAAGATCGTCGTGCTCAACAAGGGGCGCATCGAGCAGGTCGGCTCGCCGCTCGACCTCTATCGCAGCCCGGCCAATCTCTTCGTTGCCGGCTTCATCGGCTCGCCGAAGATGAACCTGATATCCGGCCAGGCGGCTTCGGCACAGGGCGCCCATACGATTGGCATCCGGCCGGAGCATGTGACGCTGTCGACCACCGATGGCATGTGGCGCGGCCTGGTCACAGTCGCCGAACATCTCGGCTCCGACACCTTCCTGCATGTCCAGGTCGAGGGGGTCGGCACGATCACCACGCGGACCGGCGGTGAATTCCCCGTCCGTCACGGCGAAACCGTCTTTGTCACGCCGGACCTCACCCGCCTGCACAAATTCAACGACAAGGGACTGGCATTATGAGCGGCAGACTGAGTGGAAAAACGGCTGTTATCACAGGCTCGGCCCGCGGCATCGGTCGCGCCTTTGCCGAGGCCTATGTGCGCGAGGGTATAGCTGCTGTGGCGATCGCCGATATCGATTTCGAGCGGGCCTCGGCGACGGCAGCTGAAATCGGTCCGGCTGCCTATCCGGTGCGGATTGATGTCTCCAGCCAGGAGTCGATCGATGAGGCCATTGCAGCCTGCGTGGCGCGCGCCGGCGGCATCGACATCCTGGTAAACAATGCCGCGATCTTCGATCTGGCACCCATCGTCGAGATCACCCGCAAGAGCTACCAGCGCATCTTCGATATCAATGTCGGCGGCACGCTCTTTACCCTGCAGGCCGTGGCGCGGCAGATGATCGCCCAGGGGCGCGGCGGCAAGATCATCAACATGGCGAGCCAGGCCGGACGGCGCGGCGAGGCTCTCGTCGGCGTCTACTGTGCGTCAAAGGCCGCGGTGATCTCGCTGACCCAATCGGCAGGGCTTGATCTCATCAAACACGGCATCAACGTCAACGGGATTGCACCCGGCGTGGTCGGCAGCGAGATGTGGGACGAGGTCGACGCGCTTTTCGCCAAGTATGAAAATCGGCCCTTGGGGGAAAAGAAGAGGCTCGTCGGCGAGGCCGTCCCCTTCGGCCGCATGGGCCGGGCAGAGGATCTCACGGGCATGGCGGTTTTTCTCGCCTCGGCGGAGGCCGATTACATCGTTGCCCAGACCTACAATGTCGACGGCGGAAACTGGATGAGCTGACGGCTCCCTGAGCCCCAAGCCAAGGAATGCAACCATGACGACCAAACTCTCGCTTGCAACTCTTGATGACATCGGTGACCGGGCTTCCCTGCCCGCCTACCGCCGCGACGAGATCCGTCCCGGGATCCTGCATTTCGGTGTCGGCAATTTTCATCGCGCCCACATGGCGATCTATCTGCACGAGCTGTTCAACCGGCGGCGCGACCTCGACTGGGGCATTATCGGTGCCGGCGTCATGGCGTCCGACCAGCGCATGCGCGACACGCTGAAGGCACAGGATTTCCTGACGACCGTGGTCGAGCAGGATATCGACCGCTCGGCTGCGACCATCACCGGGCCACTGCTCGACGTGATCACGGCACCCGACTTCGACCGGATCATCGCGACGCTGGCTTCGCCGGAGATCCGCATCGTGTCGCTGACGATCACGGAGGGCGGCTATTTCATCGATCCGGCCACCGGTCGGTTCGATCCCAATCACCCGGCGATCGTTGCCGATGCCAAGAACCCGGAGCAGCCGAAGACCGTCTTCGGTCTGATCATTGCCGGCCTGAAAGCACGCAAGGCAGCGGGGATTCCGGCCTTTACCGTGATGTGCTGCGATAATATCCCCGGCAATGGCGAGGTCACCGAAGCGACCGTCTGCGGGCTTGCGCGACTGTCCGATCCTGAAATCGCCGACTGGATCCACCACAATGTCGCCTTCCCGAATTCGATGGTGGATCGGATCACGCCGGCGACCGGGCAACGGGAGATCAACATCACCCGCGACGCTTACGGCATCGAAGACGGCTGGCCGGTGTTTTGCGAAGCCTTCAAGCAATGGGTGCTGGAGGACAAGTTCCCTCTCGGACGACCCGCGCTCGAGGATGTCGGGGTTACCTTCGTCCCCGACGTTGCCCCCTACGAGCTGATGAAGCTCCGGATCCTCAATGGCGGCCATGCGGCGATCGCCTATCCGGCGGCGCTGATGGACATCCACTTCGTGCATGAATCGATGGAGAACCCGTTGATCCGTGGGTTCCTCGCCAAGCTGGAAAACGAGGAGATCATTCCGGTCGTGCCGCCTGTCCCGAATACCAGCCTGCAGGACTATTTCTCACTGATCGAGACCCGCTTCTCGAACCCGAAGATCGGCGACACCATTCCGCGCCTTGCGCAGGACGGGTCGAACCGACAGCCGAAATTCATTCTGCCCTCGACAGCCGACCGGCTGGCCAAGGGGCTCGACGTCCAGGGTCTGGCGCTCGTTTCGGCCCTGTGGTGCCGTTATTTCGAGGGCGAGAGCGACTGTGGCAAGGCGATTGCCTTCAACGACCCAAGTGCCGAACGGCTGCATGCCGCCGCGCTCGCCTCCCGCAGCGATCCCGAGGCCTTTATCGGGATCACCGATATCTTCGGCTCGGTGGGCGCCGATCCCGGCTTCCGGAAACGATTCGGTGAGGCGATCGGCAGCTTGCGGAGCCACGGCGCCGCCGCTACGCTCCAGCGCTATATCGATGGAACCCTTGCCAGCTGAGTGATCATGGACCCGCAGCCGATCCGCCTTGTGATCTTCGACTGTGACGGGGTTCTCGTCGACAGCGAGGGGATTGCGCTGGAAGTTCTGGTCGCGGCGCTCGCACAAAAGGGCATCCTGCTTTCGACCGACGAGGCGGCGGACCGCTTCCTCGGGCGAAGCCTCGGGTCCCTGGCCAATGTCGTGCGCTCCGAATTTGGCGTCGAAATCGATCCGCCCTTTCTCGCAGACATGCGCGAAGTGCTTTACGCCCGATTCCGAGGCGAACTCAAACCCGTGTCCGGCGTCGCTGCTGTTATCGATGGCCTGAAAGCCGCAGGGGTTGCGTGTTGCGTGGCGTCATCGAGCCAGCGGGAGCGGATCGAGCTCTCGCTTTCGGTGACGGGCCTTTTTGCGCGGCTGACACCGCATATCTTCAGCGCCACGATGGTCGAAAACGGCAAGCCGGCCCCGGATCTCTTCCTGCATACCGCGCGGCAGATGGGATTTCAGCCGTCGCAGTGCCTTGTCATCGAAGACAGTCCAGCCGGGATCCGCGCCGCCCAGGCAGCGGGCATGCAGGTTCTAGCCTTCACCGGTGGGTCGCATACGCAGCATGCCAGCTACGAGACATCCCTTGGCCAACTGCATCCGGACGGACGGTTTGACGCCATGGAAAATCTGCTCCACTTTGTCCTCGGCGTGAGGAGACCGGAAGATCTGACTGATGCGTGAACACCTCTTGGCCGTGGATGTCGGCACGGGCAGTGCGCGGGCGGGGGTATTTGACCTCAGCGGCCGGCAGCTGGCGCGGTGCGTCGTCCCGATCAGCGTTCACCACTCCCTGCCCAAGCACATGGAGCAGAACAGCGAGGAAATCTGGTCGGCGGTCTGTGAGGCCGTGAAGGCTGCGCTGGCCGAAAGCGGCATCGGCGCGGCGAGCGTTCTGGCAATCGGCTTCGACGCAACCTGCTCGCTCGTCGTCCGCGATCATGACGGCAGACCACTTTCCGTTTCCGAAACGGGGGCAGCCGGCCTCGATACTATCCTCTGGATGGATCATCGGGCGCTGGCCGAGACCGAGGCCTGCAATGCGGTCGCCGACCCCATCCTCGAGCGTTTCGGCGGTCGGCTTTCGGTCGAGATGCAGATCCCCAAGCTGCTGTGGCTGAAGACCCACCGACCCGATCTCTGGTCCGCCTGCGGACATATCTTCGATCTCTGCGATTACCTGACCTGGCGGGCGACAGCATCAGCAAAGCGCAGCCATTCGGCGCTCGCTTCGAAATGGGGCTATACGCCCGAGGCGCCGGGCACGCCCCCGATCGACTATCTTAAGAAGATCGGCCTCGGCGATTTGATAGAGCGGGCGGGCCTGCCTCTGCAATCCGAACCGCCGGGTCGGCCGATCGGTCGACTTTCGACAATCAGCGCCCGTGAACTGGGTCTCGACGAGGACTGCCTCGTGGCGCCTGGGCTGATCGATGCCTATGCGGGGACCGTCGGCCTGTTTGCGGCAGGTGTCCGTCCCGAGGTGCCATTGTCATCAGAAGCCGTGCTGATTGCGGGAACCTCGAGCTGCATCGTGCGGCTTTCGCGAGAGCCCGTGTCCGGGGCCGGATGCTGGGGCGGTTTCCGCGATGCAGCGATTGCGGACCTCTGGCTCACCGAAGCGGGTCAATCTGCGTCCGGCGCCTTCCTCGACCATATCGTCTCCCTGCATCCGTTTGGCGGCATACCGACAAAGGCCCGCCACCGGGCAATCCTCGATGCGATTGCCGAGCATCTCGCCACCGAAGGTCCCGATTTCGGACTGCCGATCAGTGTGCTTCCCGATCTGCACGGCACCCGGTCACCGATGTCGGATCCCTTTTTGACGGGCATCATTGCCGGCATCGATCTCGACCGAAGCGAGCTTTCGCTGCACAGGCTTTATTGGCGCAGCTGCGTGGCACTTGCCTGCAGCATCCGGCATATTCTCGAGCACCAGCCCCGTCGGGCCGGAGCGCCGAGGCAGCTGCTGCTGGCCGGCGGGCTCGCGGACCATCCGCTGCTGGCCCAGCTATATGCCGATGCCACGGGCTGCGATGTCTTCGTGCCAGCGGATTGCGATGCCGTGCTGCTCGGCTGCGCGCTGCATGCGGCCGTCGCCGCTGGGGCCTTTCCGACGACAGCGGAAGCCGGGACGCAGATGCGGTTTGCCATGGGGCATTTCCCAGCGTCACCGACCCGCGAGGCCGCCCTTTCCCGCGACCACGCCCTGCTCAAGGCGATGATGCGCCACCGGGACGAGCTCACCTTGCTGGCCTCGCCGCCGATCGCCGAACCGAGTGCCATTCCTCTCGCCATCTGACCTTTCGCGAAGGCCGAGCGGAATTCCGGCACTCGCCCTACGGTGATTTTCGACTTCGACTGCCAGACCCGTCGAAGCCCTCTTGCGTCAAAACTCTGAACCTGCCATGTTGCCTATACAACTTGCAAAGGTTTCGCGATGAAAGCTTCCCAAAGTCTGTTCTGTGAGCGCGTGCTCCTGCCCGAAGGCTGGGCAAGCGATGTGACGATCGGGATCGATCAGAGCGGCTTGATTGCCTCAGTCGAACGCGGCCCGGTGCGCGGGCCCGAGTCAATCAGGCTGGCAGGACCTGTGGTTCCAGCCCTGCAAAACCTGCATTCTCACGCTTTTCAGCGCGCCATGGCGGGTCTTGCAGAGCAGGCGGGCTCGACCGATGACAGCTTCTGGACCTGGCGGGAGACGATGTATCGGCTGGTCGGGCAGATGTCGCCTGACGATGTCGAAGCTGTTGCGACGAAGTTGTATAGTGAACTTCTGAAAGGTGGCTTTGGTCAGGTGGTGGAATTTCACTATTTCCACCATGCCCTGACCGAGCTCGGCAGGTCAGACGGCTTCGAAATGTCGAGCCGTATCCTGCGTTCGGCAGAGACGGCGGGGATCGGCCTCACGCACCTGCCGGTCTTCTACGCCCATTCTGGCTTCGGTGGGCTTGCACCCAATGCCGGGCAGCGCCCGTTCATCCATAGCATCGACAGTTTTCTCGCCCTGCTCGATCGGCTGACACCCGCGTGCAAGGCTGCCGACGTGGAGCTCGGCCTTGCCATCCATTCGCTGCGGGCGGCCACCCCCGAGGAGATGCGTGCCGTGCTTTCGGCGGAGCAGACGGGTGGACCCATCCACATCCATGTGGCAGAGCAGGAGCGTGAAGTGGGGGATTGTCTTGACTGGAGCGGTCGACGGCCCGTCACTTATCTGCTCGACGAATTCGCGGTCGACGACCGCTGGTGCGCCATCCACGCGACCCATATGACAGCGGCGGAGACGGCGCGGCTGGCTAAATCCGGTGCGGTCGCCGGCCTCTGCCCGGCCACCGAAGCCAATCTCGGCGATGGGATCTATCCCGCAACGGATTTCCTCGCCAACGGTGGCCATTTCGGGATTGGAACAGACAGTCACGTCGCAACCTCCGTGGCGGAGGAACTTCGCGTGCTCGAATATGGTCAGCGGCTGCGCGATCGGCGCCGCAACCGGCTTGTGTCCGGTCCCGGAGCCTCGGTCGGCCGCACGCTGATCGACGCCAGCCTCTCCGGCGGGGCCCAGGCTGCGGGTCTCAAGACGAGTGGCATTCGCGTCGGCGCGCGCGCCGATCTCGTCGTCCTCGACGGTGACAACCCCTTCATCGCTGCGGCCAAGGACGACCAGATCCTCGACCGCTGGATCTTTGCGCTCGGCAGCGAGGCCGTGCGCGACGTGATGGTTCGCGGAGACTTCGTGGTTCGGGAGGGTCGCCACCGGGCCGAAGAGCGCATCGACAACGACTTTGCCCGTGCGCTGAAGAGAATACTGCAATGAGTTTCATTAGCCGGCAAATTGTTTTCAGCGGATGGAGCGCCTGATGGTGCAGACGATCACTCTCGATACGGTTCTGACATCAGATGCGATCGCTGCCATTGCAGAGGGCGCCAGGCTGGCCTTGAGCGAGACGGCGCGGCAGCGGATTCTCGATGCCCGCGCGATCGTCGAGGCCCTGGTCGACCAAGGCATCCGTGGCTATGGGATCAACACCGGCGTCGGCGCACTCTGTGACGTGGTCATCGATCGCGAGGAGCAGGCGTCGCTTTCCCGCAATCTGCTGTTCAGCCATTCCTGTGGTGTCGGTGACCCGCTCGGGCGGGTGGAAACCCGCGCGATCATGGCGGCTCAGATCGCCAATTTCGCCCATGGTTATTCAGGCATCCGGCTTGAGGTCGTGGAGACGCTCATTGCCCTCCTGAACAAGGATATGCTTCCGGTCATCCCATCCAGGGGTTCGGTCGGTTACCTGACACATGGCGCGGCGATCGGGCTCGTCGTCATCGGCGCTGGCGAATGCCGACACGAAGGCAAGCTGATCTCGGGCGCCGAGGCGCTGGCAGCGCTCGGTCTCAAGCCGCTCGTGCTCCAGGCGAAGGAAGGTCTGAGCCTGATCAACGGTACACCCTGCGCCACCGGCCTTGCTTCGCTTGCCGTCACCAAGCTCGCGCATCTCGTCGATTGGGCAGACGCGTCCGCCGCGATGAGTTATGAGAACCTCGGCGCGCAGGCAGACCCATTTGCGGAAATGCCGCTTTCCCTGCGGAAGTCCGATGGCCTGCAGCAGGTCGGAAAGAACTTGCGGACATTGCTGGCCGGAAGCGCGCTTCTGGCGGAATCTGCCGGCAAGCGGACGCAGGATCCGCTCAGCCTGAGGGCCGTGCCGCATGTGCATGGCGCGGTGCGCGATGCGCTCGTGGACGCGCGTGCGGTGGTGGATCGGGAGCTTGCGAGCGTGACCGACAATCCCGCCGTCAGCGGATCACCTGCAGACCCGAAAGTGCATTCGCAGGCGCATGCGGTTGGGGCAGCCCTTGGGCTTGCGATGGATCATCTGGCGACGGCCGCAGCCGAACTCGCCGCCATTTCCGAGCGGCGGATCGACCGCCTGGTCAACCCGCTGGTGAGCGGCCTGCCGGCCTTCCTCGCCTCCGGTAGCGGCGTCGAATCCGGCTTCATGCTCATTCAGTATACAGCGGCAGCACTGGTGGCTGAAAACCGCCGGCTGGCGATGCCGGCAAGCCTTGACGGTGGCATCACATCCGGCCTGCAGGAAGACATTCTGACCCATGCGACGCCGGCAGCTGCAAAGGCGCTCGCCATCCTCGACAATCTCGAGACGGTGCTTGCCATCGAACTCACCGCCGCCGCGCAGGCTCATGACCTTCAGTCTTCAAATGCGGCCAAGGCTGCGATGACGCAACGGATCTACGAGCGGGTTCGTCACGCGGTGCCCTTCTACCGCGACGATCGGCCCCTGAACGGCGACATTCATCAGATCCGGACACTCCTGAAGACGACGGTAGCCTGGTCCGAAAGCGAGGTCGCATGACGACGGTTCTGACCAACGCGCGGCTGGCGACCATAGCGTCTGATCGCGCCGGGCTTGGTGTGATCGAGAATGGCAGTGTGGTGATCGAGGGCGGGCGGATCGTGGCCGTCGGAGAGGCGAGCGAGGTCGCGATCCCCGCTGGCGCCGAGGTCATCGACTGCGAAGGTCGGTGGGTGACGCCTGGCCTCGTCGATTGCCATACGCATCTGGTGCATGCCGGCAATCGGGCACGTGAATTCGAAATGCGCCTTGCAGGCGCTTCCTACGCGGAGATTGCACGCGCAGGCGGTGGCATCGTCTCGTCTGTGCGTCAGGTGCGCGAGGCGAGCGAGGCGGCTCTTGTGTCGCAAACGCTTCCCCGGCTCGATGCATTGATCGCCGAGGGTGTGACGACCGTCGAGGTCAAGTCCGGCTATGGGCTGACCGTCGAAGACGAACTCAAGATGCTGCGCGCCGCACGGCAGCTCGCCGACAAGCGTCCAGTCGCCATCACGACGACCTATCTCGGCGCCCACGCGACGCCCGCCGACTACAAGGGTCGCAATCGCGATTTCATCGACGAGGTCGTTTTGCCGGGGCTGAAGGCAGCCCAGGCGCAAGGACTGGTGGATGCCGTGGACGGTTTTTGCGAGGGCATCGCCTTTTCGCCGGATGAAATGCGGCTCGTCTTCGACGCGGCGAAATCTCTCGGACTGCCGGTGAAACTGCATGCTGACCAGCTGTCGAACCTCCATGGGGCAGCCCTTGCCGCCGCATATCAGGCGCTCTCGGCCGACCATCTGGAATACACCGATGAAGACGGTGCTACCGCAATGACCCGGGCCGGAACCGTCGCGGTTCTGCTGCCCGGAGCCTATTACTTCATCCGTGAGACCAAGAAGCCGCCGATTGAGCTCTTCCGCAAACATGGAACGGCCATGGCGCTTGCCACGGACTGCAATCCGGGCACCTCGCCGCTCACCTCCCTGCTGCTCACCATGAACATGGCGGCCACGTTGTTTCACATGACGGTCGAGGAATGCCTTCTCGGCGTGACCCGCAATGCCGCCCGCGCGCTCGGGCGCCTCGATACGGTCGGCACCATCGAGGTCGGCAAGCAAGCCGACCTTGCCATCTGGTCGGTCGAGAGCCCGGCGGAACTCGTCTACCGCATCGGTTTCAACCCGCTTCATCAGCGCATCTGGAACGGCCACATCACCAAAGGAATTCTGTCGTGACCATTACGCTTCACCCCGGCCGCGTGTCTCTCGCCGAACTCGCGCAGATCTACTGGAGCGGCGAAAGCACCGTGCTCGACCGCAACTTCGATGCCGGTATCGAGAAGGCTGCCGCCCGGATCGCGGCCATCGCCGCCGGCAACGAGCCGGTCTATGGCATCAATACCGGCTTCGGCAAACTCGCCTCGATCAAGATCGATGCGGCCGACACCGCGACGCTGCAGCGCAATCTGATCCTGTCGCATTGCTGCGGCGTGGGCCAGCCGCTGGCGGACAATATCGTGCGCCTGATCATGGCGCTAAAGCTGATCTCGCTCGGTCGTGGCGCCTCGGGTGTCCGCCTGGACCTGGTGCGCCTCATCGAAGGCATGCTGGACAAGGGCGTCACTCCGCTCATTCCCGAAAAGGGCTCCGTCGGCGCATCCGGTGATCTTGCACCGCTCGCGCATATGGCCGCTGTGATGATGGGCGAGGCGGAGGCTTTCTTTGAGGGCGAACGGCTTTCCGGCGCCGAGGCGCTGAAGCGGGCGGGGCTCACGCCCGTCGTGCTCGCGGCCAAGGAAGGTCTGGCCCTGATCAACGGCACGCAGGCCTCGACGGCGCTGGCGCTGGCCGGCCTGTTCCGTGCACATCGCGCCGCCCAGGCGGCATTGATCACCGGCGCGCTCTCGACCGACGCCGCGATGGGCTCGTCGGCACCTTTCACCGCCGACATCCACACGCTGCGGGGCCACAAGGGCCAGATCGACACGGCAGCGGCCCTGCGCGGCCTGCTCGCCGGCTCCGTCATCCGGGAAAGCCATCTGGAAGGCGACGAGCGGGTGCAGGACCCCTATTGCATCCGCTGCCAGCCGCAGGTCGATGGCGCCTGCCTCGACCTGTTGCGCATGACCGGCCGCACGCTCGAAATAGAAGCGAATGCCGTCACCGACAATCCGCTCGTGCTTTCCGACATGAGCGTCGTCTCGGGCGGGAACTTCCATGCGGAACCGGTGGCCTTTGCCGCCGACCAGATCGCGATTGCCGTTTGCGAAATCGGCGCGATCGCACAACGGCGTATCGCGCTGCTGGTCGATCCGGCCCTCTCCTATGGCCTACCGGCCTTCCTCGCCAAGAAGCCGGGGCTGAACTCCGGCCTGATGATCGCGGAGGTTACGTCGGCTGCGCTGATGAGCGAAAACAAGCAGATGGCGCATCCAGCCTCCGTCGATTCGACCCCGACCTCCGCCAATCAGGAAGACCATGTCTCGATGGCCTGCCATGGCGCACGGCGCCTGCTGCAGATGACCGACAACCTCTTCTCGATCATCGGCATCGAGGCGCTGACCGCCGCCCAGGGCGTCGAATTCCGCGCACCCCTGACGACAAGCCCGGAACTGAGACAAGTGATCGCCACCCTGCGTGCCCATGTCGCCACCCTGGAGGAGGACCGCTATATGGCGCCCGATCTCGAGGCTGCCGGTCGTCTGGTTGCGGACGGGACGCTGGTTTCGGCGGTTTCCGCCGGGTTGTTGCCGGGTCTGGAGGGATGAAATGGCGGTCTTCGAAGTCAAACAGGGCACCTCCCCCCTTGTTCTCGCTTTCCCGCATACGGGCACGGACGTGCCGCCCGCGATCTGGGATCGACTCAATGACAACGGCAAGCTGCTGGCCGATACCGACTGGCACATCCATCAGCTCTATGCGGGATTGTTGCCGGATGCGACAACGGTCCGGGCTACCTTTCATCGCTACGTGATCGATGCGAACCGCGATCCAGAAGGCGCCAGCCTCTATCCGGGGCAGAACACCACCGGCCTCGTTCCGGAAACAGATTTCGATGGGGTGGCGATCTGGAAAAGCGGCGAAGAGCCGACCGAGGACGATATCGCCGATCGGCTGGCAGGCTTCCATCAGCCCTATCATGCGGCGCTGAAGGCTGAAATCGAGCGCGTGAAAGCGTTGCATGGCGTGGCGGTGCTTTACGACTGCCATTCGATCCGCTCGCTGATCCCATTTCTGTTCGAAGGACCCCTGCCGGACTTCAACATCGGCACGGACATGGGCCGCACCTGCGATACCAGGATCGAGAAGGCCGCCGCCGAGATCACCGGTCGGGCCGAGGGCTATACGTCTGTGGTCAACGGGCGCTTCAAGGGCGGCTGGACGACCCGGCATTACGGGCAGCCCGACACCGGTGTGCACGCCATTCAGATGGAACTGGCGCAGATCACCCATCTGGCCACCGAGGCACCGCCTTTCGCCTATGACGCCGCGAAGGCTGAAGCTCTGCGGCACCATCTCAAGAACATTCTGACATCCATCGAAGCCATCGCGCTCGATCTGAAACGCTGAGGAGCGAGGACCATGAGCAATCCCAGACACAATATCCGCGACGTTCGCGCCGCCACCGGAACCGAACTCTCGGCCAAGAGCTGGATGACGGAAGCGCCGCTGCGCATGTTGATGAACAATCTCGATCCCGATGTTGCCGAGCGGCCGCATGAGTTGGTCGTTTATGGCGGCATCGGGCGTGCGGCCCGCACCTGGGACGATTTCGACCGGATTGTCGAGACGCTGAAGACGCTGACCGAAGAAGAGACGCTGATCGTCCAGTCGGGCAAGCCGGTCGGTGTGTTCCGCACCCACAAGGACGCGCCGCGCGTGCTTATCGCCAATTCCAACCTCGTGCCGCATTGGGCGACCTGGGATCACTTCAACGAGCTGGATAAGAAGGGGCTGGCCATGTACGGCCAGATGACCGCCGGCTCGTGGATCTATATCGGCACCCAGGGCATCGTGCAGGGCACCTATGAGACCTTCGTGGAGGCCGGGCGTCAGCACTACAACGGCAATCTCAAGGGCAAGTGGATCCTGACCGGCGGCCTCGGCGGCATGGGTGGCGCGCAGCCGCTCGCCGCCGTCATGGCTGGCGCCTGCTGCCTTGCCGTCGAATGCGACGAGACCCGCATCGATTTCCGCCTGCGCACCCGGTACGTCGATGCCAAGGCGCATACGCTGGACGAGGCGCTTGACCTGATCGACCAATGGACCAAGGCCGGCGAAGCCAAATCCGTCGGATTGCTCGGCAATGCCGCCGAGATCTTCCCGGAACTGGTGCGTCGCGGCGTGCGCCCCGACATCGTGACCGACCAGACCTCGGCCCATGACCCGATCCATGGCTATCTGCCGCTCGGCTGGACGGTCGCCGAATGGCGGGCGAAGCAGGAGAGCGATCCGAAGGCGGTGGAAGTTGCCGCCCGCGCCTCGATGAAGACTCATGTGCAGGCGATGGTCGACTTCTGGAATATGGGCATTCCGACGCTCGACTATGGCAACAACATTCGCCAGGTCGCCAAGGAAGAGGGCTTCGAGAATGCCTTCGCCTTCCCCGGCTTCGTGCCGGCCTATATCCGTCCGCTCTTCTGCCGCGGCATCGGCCCGTTCCGCTGGGCCGCACTTTCGGGCGATCCGGAGGATATCTACAAGACCGATGCCAAGGTGAAGGAGCTGCTTCCTGACAACAAGCATCTTCACAACTGGCTGGACATGGCGCGCGAACGCATTGCCTTCCAGGGTCTGCCGGCGCGCATCTGCTGGGTCGGCCTTGGCGATCGCCACAAGCTCGGCCTCGCCTTCAACGAGATGGTGCGCAAGGGCGAGCTCAAGGCTCCCGTCGTTATCGGTCGTGACCATCTCGATTCGGGTTCGGTCTCGTCGCCGAACCGCGAGACGGAAGCGATGAAGGACGGTTCCGACGCCGTGTCCGACTGGCCGCTTCTCAACGCGCTGCTCAACTGCGCCTCGGGTGCGACCTGGGTTTCGCTGCATCATGGTGGCGGTGTCGGCATGGGCTTTTCCCAGCATTCCGGCATGGTCATCTGCGCCGACGGCACTGACGATGCCGCGCGCAGGCTGGAACGGGTGCTGTGGAACGACCCGGCGACCGGCGTCATGCGCCATGCCGATGCGGGCTATGACATCGCGCTCGACTGCGCCAAGGAAAAGGGCCTTCGTCTGCCTGGCATCCTCGGCAATTGAGGGGATACGACACGCCCATGTCCATCCGTATCCAGCGCTTTGACGAGCACCTGAAGATGCCCTGGAAGAACGGGCTGGGGATCACCCGCGAGGTGATCTCCCGGCCGGCTTCAGATGGATCGGGTGGGTTCGACTGGCGGATCAGTCTCGCAACCGTCGGGGCTTCGGATCCGTTCTCGATCTTTGCCGGGATCGACAGGACGATTGCCGTTCTTGAAGGCGACGGCATGCTGCTGACAGTCGATGGGAGACAGGAACCGCCGTTGACGGTGGCGTCGGTGCCCTTCGTCTTTTCCGGCGAGGCCGAGGTTCAGGCGGATTGCATTGGCGGAGAAACGCTGGACCTCAACATGATGAGCCGCCGCGGGCGTTTGGTTCATCGCATGACGAAGATCGACGTATCGGATGCGCAGACGCTTTCGGTAACCGCCGATACCGTCGCCGTCGTCTTCCGAGATGAAGCCGTTGTCGCGATCGATAGCCTGCGATCGGATGTGGGGCTCGGTGATGTGCTCGTCGGCCTCGACGGGCCGCTTGAGCTTGCGGTCGAGCCCCGTGGTTCGGGATGCATGCTCTACATCATCGAAGTAACGGCCTTGTCCGGCCACAGGCTGAATGCGGAACCGGTTGCCTAGACAAGGCCTCTGCCGATAAAGGGAGCGGCTGAGGCGTTCCGGGAGAGGTAAATGCCGCCGATACGCTCCTCAACCATCAGGGTCGACCACCATGTCCGAAGAGCAACCAGGATTTGCACTCCCCGAGGAACGGCAGGATACGCCGCTCTACGAGCAGATGAAGTCCGAGATCAAGGCCCGGATCGAGCGCGGCGAATGGCCGACCAATCATCGCATTCCCTCCGAGAACGAGCTGGTGGAGCTTCTGGGAGTGAGCCGCATGACGGCGCATCGGGCGCTCAGGGAACTTGCCGGCGAGGGCGTGATCATCCGCGTTCAGGGGCGCGGCTCGTTTGTCGCACCGAAGAAGCGCAGCGCCAGCGTGGCGGATGTTCGCAGCATTGCGGACGAGATTGCGGAGCGTGGCGGGCTGCATTCGGCCGAGCTCGTGCTGAAACAGGCCGAAGTCTGCGACCACGACCTCGCCGATCGGCTCGAGGTGCATGCCGGCACGACGGCCTTCCATTCGGTGATCGTGCACAAGGAAGATGATCTTCCGATCCAGCTGGAGGACCGATTCGTGAATGCGGAAGTCGCGCCCGACTACCTCGACCGCGATTTTCACACGATCACACCGAGTGCCTATCTGAGCTCCATCGCGCCGATCTCACGCGCCGAGCAGTTCGTCGAGGCCGTTCTGCCACAGCCTTGGGAATGCCGGCTCCTGGCGATTGCGAAATCGGAACCGTGCCTTCAAGTCAGGCGAAGGACCTGGTCCGGCGACCGGTTGGTGACCTCGGTGCGGCTTCTCTATCCCGGCAGTCGTTATAGCCTGGAGAGTTCCTACTAAGCTCAGGAACAGCGAAAGGTTAGCCGGCAACATATTTCAGAGAATTTTGACCGGCTTCGTCCACTGGATGAGCACCACGCAGCCTTCTTCCGAGGAGACGGAATGGGTTGTTCCTTCAGGATTGGCGATCAACGACCCCTTGGGATAGTGGCCGAATTCATCGCTTTGAGATCCTTCCAGCACCAGGATCGTCTCAAGCCCCATATGCAGGTGCCTGGGCACGGAGGCGCCGGGCGCGTAGCGCAGCAGTGCCAGTTCGGGCTCGCCCGTCACCAGCCGGCAGATCTCCACCCCTTCGCGAAAGTATTCGAACTGAAGGTGCTGCCAGCCGCCGCGCAGGAAATCCGGAAAACTCAAGGCTTCAGACATCGAGCGCCTCCACGATCTGATCGACGGTGGCCGCCCATCCGACGATCCCTCCCTGAGCGGTGATCATGTCGATGGCCGCCTGTTTGAATTCCGGGAAATAGCTTTCGGTGGCGTCGGTCGCGAGCAGGCATTCGAAGCCGCGATCATTGGCCTCGCGCATCGTGGTCTGGACGCAGACTTCGGTGGTGACGCCGGCGAAGACGAGCTGGTGGATCTTCCGCTCGGCCAGGATTTCTCCGAGCGGCGTGGCGTAGAAAGCACCCTTGCCGGGTTTGTCGAGCACGATTTCGCCCTCCACCGGATAGAGTTCCGGAATGATGTCGGCGCCGGGTTCACCGGAAATGAGGATGCGGCCCATGGGACCGGGATCGCCGATGCGCAGAGACGGCTTGCCACGCTCGCGCTTGGCGGGCGGGCAATCGGAAAGATCCGGGCGATGGCATTCGCGGGTATGGATGACAGGCAATCCGGCAGCGCGGAAGGCGGCGAGCAGACGGGCCGTTGCCGGAATGATCGCCTGCAGAAGAGCGACCTTGTTGCCCAGTGTTTCGCCGAAACCGCCGGGCTCGACGAAGTCGCGCTGCATGTCGATGATGATGAGGGCCGCATGGTCCCGATCGAGGTCGAAGTCGAAGGGACGCGCCTTGATGATTGCCATCAGTGATGTCCTGCCATGTGCCGGCCGATCTCGCCGATATCAGCGTTCGCGGCTGGGGTCTCGTAAGCGATATGCCCTTCCGACATCACGAGGATCCGGTCGGAGAGCTGGAGAATTTCATCGAGATCCTCAGAGATCAGGAGAACTGCGGCCCCTGCATTTCTTGCGGCCATGATACGGGCGCGGATTTCGGCAACGGCGGAGAAATCGAGGCCGAAGCAGGGATTGGTGATGATCAGAAGATCGACGTCGCCGGTCAGTTCGCGGGCAAGAACCGCGCGCTGCAGATTGCCGCCGGAGAGCGAGGCAATCGGGGACTGGAGGGAGGCCGTCTTGACCTTGTACTCGCCGACCAGATGGCCCGCCTGCTCGAGCATGCGGCTGCCATCGAGCCAAAACTGGGCGCGACCTGCGGTGAAGTCAAAGTCGCGGAAGAAGATGTTCTCGGCCACTGTCATGCGAGGCGCGCAGGCGTTCTTCAAGGGCTCCTCGGGCAGATAGCGGACGTTGAGCTTGCGGGCCTCGTCGCGGCGGGCGTGATAGGGCTCCGCCTTGACCCGGATCTCGCCCTTTTCCAGCGGCCGCTGGCCGGTCAGGATCTCCATCAGTTCCATCTGGCCATTGCCGGAGATACCGGCGATGCCGACGATCTCGCCGGACTTCACGGTAAGATCGGCGATGTCGATGGTCTTCAGGCCGGAGCGATCCGGGGCCCTGACGCCGGACACGGAGAGGACGGGCACGCCCTGGTAGGCGACGCGGGCGGCCGGCTTCACCAGCTCCTTTTCACCGATCATCATCGCCGCCATGTCGGAGGTCGTGAGATCGGAGACCTTGCCGCCGCCGACATATTCGCCGCGTCTCAGGACCGAGACTTCGTCGGCAAAGGCCGTCACTTCGCGGAACTTGTGGCTGATCATCAGGCAGGTGAGTTCGCCCACACTCGTCAGACCCCGGACCATGCCGAGCAATTCGTCCGCCTCTGCCGGTGTCAGCACAGAGGTCGGCTCGTCAAGGATCAGGAAACGGCGGCCGAGATAAAGCTGCTTCAGGAGCTCCAGCTTCTGCTTTTCACCGGCGGCGAGCCGGCCGACGGGGATGTCGAGCGGCACGGAGAAGGGCATGCGGTCCATGAAGACGGACAGCGCCTGGCGCTCCTTCTTCCAGTCGATCAGCGCCGGTGCGTCCGCCCGGCTGATGACGAGGTTTTCGGCTGCGGTGAGCGAGGGAACGAGCGTGAAATGCTGGTAGACCATGCCGAGCCCGAGGTCATGGGCGGCACGGGGATCGGGGATCTCGACTTCCAGGCCCTCGACCATCATCTGGCCCGAGGTCGGCTTGTAGAAGCCCATCATGCATTTGACGAGAGTCGACTTTCCAGCGCCGTTTTCGCCGAGCAGCACATGGAAGGAGCCGGCGGCGACACGGATCGAGACATCGTTGAGCGCCGTGAAACCGCCGAAGCGCATGGTCATGCCGACGGTTTCCACCGACATGGCATGATCGGGTGCTTTGAACTCTTGTGCCGGGACCCTCATGGCAGGGCGTCCACGAGCTTTTCGCTGTCGGAGACGGAGCCGAAGACGCCGCCCTGCATCTTCACCATCTTGATGGCCGCAGCGTGGTTGCCGGGGTCGGTCGCACCGCAGCAGTCTTCAAGGATGACGCATTCGAAGCCACGGTCATTGGCCTCGCGCATCGTCGTGTGCACGCAGACATCGGTGGTGATGCCGGTCAGCACGATGTTTTCGATGCCGCGGGTGCGCAGGATGAGTTCGAGATCGGTGGCGCAGAAGGAGCCCTTGCCCGGCTTGTCGATGATCGCTTCGCCCGGCAGGGGCGCCAGTTCGTCGATGATTTCCCAGCCCGGTTCACCGCGCACGAGAATGCGACCGCAAGGACCGGCATCGCCGATGCCGGCGCCAATCTGTTGCGAGCGCCAGCGCTTGTTCGGCGGCAGGTCGGAGAGATCAGGGCGATGGCCCTCGCGGGTGTGGATGATGTGGTAGCCCTTGGCGCGCATGGCGGAGAGCACTTTCTTGATCGGCTCGATCGGCGCGCGGGTGAGCGAGAGGTCGTAGCCCATCTTATCGACATAACCGCCGACGCCGCAGAAATCGGTCTGCATGTCGATGATGATGAGCGCGGTGTTCTCAGGACGAAGATCGCCGTTATAGGGCCAGAGATAGGGATCTGCCTTAATGGTCGTCATTCCGCCGCCTCCTTGTTGATCTCGCCATAGTGGCGCACGGGTTTCGGGAAGCCACAGGATGTGCCGTCGGTCACCTGAACCTCGTCTTCCCAGGGCAGGCGGTACTTGTTCGCGACCAGATCCTGCATGAAGGTATAGGGGCAATCGCCCGCACCGCCGGCCACGGCCGAAAAGCCGCGATGGCCGAGCTGGTAGATGTTGTTTTCGACGCCCCAGACACGGCGCGCCTCGCGCACGAGATCGGGGCGGACTTCCGCCGTGATGATCTCGTCCGGCCGGCCGGACGTGCCATGGGCGATGATGCTGCCGTCGAAATTGACGATCATGCCCTCGCCCATGGAATCGAAGGTACCGTCCGATCCGCACATGCAGACATTGGCGGTGACCATGAGATTGCAGAAGGAATTGGACTGGTTGGTGAAGCGCCAGGCCTCGCGCATCGGGGCGGTGTAGCCCGCCGTACGCAGCATGATCTCGGCGCCCTTATAGGCCGCCTCGCGCGCCATTTCCGGGAACATGCCATCGTGGCAGATGATCAGCGAGAGCTTGCAGCCCTTCGGTCCCTCGATGACGGGAATGCCGAGATCGCCCGGCTCCCAGGGTTCCACCGGCACCCAGGGATGGAGCTTGCGGTAATAGAGCCTGATCTGGCCCTGGTCGTCGATAACAAGACCGGTATTCCACGGATTACCGCCCGGATTGTATTCCATGATCGAAAAGCAGCCCCAGATCCGGTTGTCGCGGCAGGCCTGCTTGAAGGCTGCGACTTCGGGACCATCCATCCGGCACATGATCTCCGGGTTCGTATCCATCGACAGGCCATGCAGGGCATATTCCGGGAAGACGACGAGATCCATGCCAGCGATGTTGCGGCGCGCCTTGGCGACCATGCCGACGATCTTGTCGGTCTGGGCCGTGAGATCGGCCCGCGTCACCGTATTCGGCAATTGCAGTTGCACGAGGCCGATGACCACGCCCTCGGGCGACTTGTTGAGACCGCCAAGTCCGTTCATGGATCCTGCTCCTATTTGGTGATGCTAAGTTCGCCAGGGGCCGAGACCATGGCCCGGCTGCGCGAACTGATCGCGATCAGAAGGCCAAGGGTGAGCACGTAAGGCGCTGCGTAGAAGAGGTAGTAGCCCTGGGTGACCCCGACCGATTGAAGCGCAGGCCCCAACGCCCCTGCGCCGCCGAAGAGCAATGAGGCATAGAGGCAATGCACCGGGTTCCAGCGGGCGAAGATGACGAGGGCAACGGCCATCAGGCCCTGGCCTGAGGAAATGCCTTCGTTCCAGCTGCCCGGATAAAAGAGCGAGAGATAGGCACCGCCGACGCCGGCCAGCGCGCCGCCGACCGCCGTCGACCAGAGGCGCACGCGGTTGACATTGATCCCAAGCGCACGCGCCGCATCGGCGCTGTCACCGGCGACGCGGATGGTGAGGCCGACGCGGGTGTTTTTCAGAACCCAGGCCGCAAGAAAGGCGAGTGCGATGCCGACGAGGAAGAGGACATTGACGTTGAGGGCCGCCTGGACCTGCGGGATATCCGACCAGAAACCCAGCGGGATCGAGGGCAGATCGGGGGCGACGGGCTGGACGTAGGGCTTGCCGAAGAAGAAGGCGAGGCCCGAGCCGAAGATCATCAGGGCGATGCCGATCGCGATGTCGTTGACCTTGGGGAACTTGCAGATCCAGCCGTGCAGGAGGCCGAAGAGAAGGCCGCAGACGGCCGCCGCGAGCGTACCCGCCCAGGCGGAGCCGGTATGATAGGCGACGGCATAGCCGCTCATCGCACCGAAGACGAGCGTGCCTTCAAGGCCGAGATTGATGCGGCCGGAGCGTTCCGTCAGGCATTCCCCGATGCTGACGAAGATGAAAGGGGTGGAGACACGAATGGCGCCGCCGAGGATGGCAAGCGGCACGCCCCAGAGACCGATGTCCGTCATGCGCGCTTCCCCTTCAGCAGAAGGCCATCCAGCGTGATGCGATCACGGAACGCGTCGGACAGGAGGATGGCGATGAAGATCATGCCCTGGAAGACCACGATGGTGGCATCCGGCAGGTCGAGCCTTCGCTGGACGAGGCCACTCGACGCCTCGAAGCCGGCAAAGAGCAGGGTGGCCGGGATGATTGCCAGGCAGTTGTGCCGGGCGAGGAAGGCGATGAGGATGCCCGTATAACCATAACCGCCGGCGAGCGAGGCATTGGCCGAGCCATGGACGGCCGCGACCTCGAATGCCCCGGCGAGACCTGCGAGTGAGCCCCCGAGCGCTGTAAAGCCGATCATCAGCAGGCCGGCCGGCAGACCCTGGACCTGGGCGGCCCTCAAGTTTCCGCCGACAATGCGCGCCGCAAATCCGAAGGTCGTTTTTTCGATCAGCACCCAGCAGAGGATGCAGGCGATGATGCCGGCTGCGAGCCCCCAGTGAACGCCGATGCCGGGGATCTCGCCGATCCGGTAGAGCTCCGGCAGCGGCGACGTCGATGGCTTGTTGAGGCTTGCGGGGTCGCGTAGCGGCCCTTCCACAAGATGGTTCATGAGCGCGATCGCGATATAGGCCAGCAACAGGCTGGAGATCGTCTCGTTCACTCCGCGGAAATGCCTGAGCGCGCCGATGCCGCCTATCCAGATAGCACCGACGAGTGCACCCGCAATCATCATCGCGAGGATCCCCACCGGACCCGGCATGCTAGGTGCCAGCATGGCGATTGCACCGGCGCCGACACCGCCCAGCACGATCGCCCCCTCTCCGCCGATGACCACGAGACCAAGCCGGGCCGGCAGGGCGACGCAGAGGGCAGCGAGAAGGAGCGGCGCCGCGCGGGCAAGCGTGTTGGTCCAGGAGAAGGACGTGCCGAAGCCCGCCTTGTAGACGAGGGTGTAGAACTCGATCGGCGACGTGCCGATCAGGAGCAGAAAGACGGCAAAGAGGAGCATGCCGGCGAGCAACGCTGCCAATGGCAGGAAGAGCGGGTCGAGCCAGTGCAGTACCGTCTCGAGCGAGAGACTGCGTCTGGCCAGACTCTGGCTTGCGAGATCCGCCGGTGCACTCATGGCATGCCCCTCCCGGATGCTTTAAGAGGTCGATCCGACAACGCCCTCGACGAGGTAGCTCATGCTTTCGAGCGCTACGTCGGTTTCAACAAAGGCCTGTCCCTCGGTAGCGATGACATTGCCCTTGTTGTCCTTGAGCGGTCCCTTGATGACCGAGAAGCCGCCCTTCATGATTTCAGCAAGGGTCGCATCGAACTGCTTACGCGCCGGTTCGGTGACCGCTGGACCGAGCGGGCTCATCTTGACGAAGCCTTCGGCAAGACCGCCACGGACGAAGTTGTCGATCGTGCCGCCAGCCAAGGTCGTGTTGACCATGTCGGTATAGACCTTGGACCAGTTCCACTCGGCACCGGTCAGATACTTCTCGGGCGCCAGCGGACTCTGGTTGGCATGGTAGCCGCAGAGGAACATGCCACGGCCAGCGCCGGTTTCCATGACGACCTTCGGGCCGTCGACGTGGCAGGTAACGACGTCGACGCCCTGGTCGGCGAGTGCATTTGTGGCTTCCGCTTCCTTGACGGCGAGCGACCATTCACCGGTGAAGATGACCTGGCAGGTGATCGTCGGATCGACGGCGCGGGCGCCGAGCAGGAAGGAGTTGATGTTGAGGAGAACCTGCGGGATGGGCTTGGCAGCCACGAAGCCGATCTTCTTGCTCTTGGTCATGTGACCGGCGACGATGCCGTTCAGATACTGGCCCATGCCGATATAGCCGAAATATGAGCCGGTATTGGCCGGCTTGTCCGGGGTCCAGAGGCCGCCGCAATGTTCGAAGCGGACGTTGGGATATTTCGGCGCCATGGTCAGGATATGGGGGTCGAAATAGCCGAAGGAGGTGGGGAAGAGCAGTGTGGCACCGTCGAAGTTGATCATGCTCTCCATGGTCTTCTGGACGTCGACCGTTTCCGGAACCTGCTCTTCCTCGACCACCGTCACGCCCTCGATCGCCTTGATCGCGGCAGCGCCTTCGGCATGAGCCTGGTTGTAGCCGAAGTCATCCTTCGGGCCGACATAGATGAAGCCGACGGTCAGGCCTGCGGCGCGTGCGATGTCGAAGGGAAGCACGCTGCTGGCAGCAGCAAGGCCGGCGAGACCGGCTGACTGGCGCAGAAACTGGCGGCGGTTCGGCATATGAAACTGGCTCATGAAGGATCTCCCAGATCACGGTATAGACGGCGACTATGCGGGCGGGCGCTGGTTCCCCTGATTATTGATGGCGCTCCGCGTTCACCTCTGAGTAACCCATATGGCGCCGCTTCTGTCTTGTGCTAAGTTTTGGGCGAGCTGCTGCAAAATTTGCATCACCGTGGGAGACCTCGCATGCGGCATCTGACTTCGCTGCGTTACATTGATGCCGTTGCCAAGGCCGGCTCCATCCGTGGGGCGGCCGAATCGCTCGCAATCACGTCGACGGCGCTCAATCGGCGCATCCTGGCGCTGGAAGAGGAACTTGGCGTCCCGGTCTTCGAGCGGCTGCCGCATGGGGTTCGGCTGTCGAGCGCCGGCGAGATCCTGATCCATCACATCCGCAACCAGATCTCCGACATGGAGCGGGTGCGCTCGCAGATCGCCGATCTCTCAGGGGTTCGCCGCGGTCATGTGTCGATCGCCTGCAGCCAGGCGCTCCTGCCCTATTTCCTGCCGCATCAGATCGCTCAGTATCGAAGGGACCATCCGGCGGTGACCTTCGGCGTGCATCTGCGCGACCGCCAGGCGGCAGAGCAGTCGCTGGTCGATCACTCGGCGGATCTGGCGATCGTCTTCGAGCCGGTCAGGATGGCCGATTTCATGACGCTGATCCGGGTTCACCAGCCGGTGCATGTGGTGATGGCGCCGCATCATCCTCTGGCCGCAAAAGAAATAATCCGTCTGAGCGACTGCCTCGCGCATCCCTATTCGCTACCGACGGCGCCCTTCGGCGTCCGTCACCTGATGGACATGGCGGCGCAGAAGTCATCCTACCGGCTGGAGCCGGTGATCGAGTCCGACAGTTTCGAGTTCCTGCGCAACCATGCGGTCGCGGAGAATATCATCACCTTCCAGATCCCGATCGGGCTCTCTGATCACACCATGACCGGCGATTTGGTCACACGACCGATCGACAAGCGCGATGTGCCGGCGGGCGTGCTCTATATGGGGCAGTTGCGCGGCCGCACGCTTCCTGTCGCAGCGGCCCGGTTTGCAGCCCAGCTTTCAACGACGCTTGCCAGCCGATACGAAGTGTCGTGACGGCTTAGCCGAAAACTACCGCTCGACCGTGTCCGGTCGCGTGGCGCGATAGAGCAGATAGGCGAAGACCGCCGCCAGGCCGAACCAGGTCATGGCATAGCCGAAATGCTTGTTGGGGAAGGAAACCACCGTCAGCCCGCCGACAGGCATGCCATCGCCCTGTTGATCGGCATCGATGAAATAGGGTGCGACCTCTCCCAGCCCGAGGGCCTCAGCCATGGCGACCGTATCACGGGAGAACCATCGATTGGCTGGGGGGTCGTTGTCGCGGAGAAAGGCGCCGCCCGGCTGGGTCAGGCGCAGGAGACCGGTCACCCTCTGCTCACCCTCGGGTTTCGGTCTGTCGGCGGCCGAGGTCCGGTCATCCGGCACGAAGCCTCGGTTGATGAAGAGGCGCCAGCCGTCATCCGTCTCGAAAGGCGACATCACCCAGAAGCCGGATCCGCGCGAAGTCACGGCCTTCACCAGGAGGTCGTCTGCGGGCAGATACCGGCCGCGCACTTCGACGCGGCGATACTCAGCCGTATCAAAGCTCACCTGAGCCCTGGCTTCCATACCCGGTGCGGAAACCGGCGGGGCCACAAGCCCCGCCTCGACGCGTTCAATCAGAGCCGTCTTCCATTGCAGTCGCTGGAGCTGCCAGACGCCAAGGCCGACGAGCAGGCCGATGGCGAGGACGCCCAGTCCGATGAACCACCATGGTCTGCGCGCCTCGGTCATTGCCTTACCGATCCCCTCAGGAGCCGAAGCCCTGGAAGCTCTCGTGATCCATTGTCGGCATCATGTTGGTGTTCAGGTTGTACATGACCCAGACCGATCCGGCGATCATGATGACCACAACGATGACCGTGAAGATCATCGAAAGCATGGTCCAGCCCTCGTCGGAGCGGGTGTTCATGTGCAGGAAATACACCATGTGAACGAGGATCTGGACGACGGCAAAGCCGATCACCGTCATCGCCGTGAGCACGCGGCTGTCGAAGCCGCCGCTCATGACGATAGTAAAGGGAATGATCGTCAGGATCGCCGCCAGCACAAAGCCGGTGAGATAGGAGCGATAGCTGCCGTGGTCGTGACCGCTGTTGTCGTGGGCATGCTCGTGGTGCCCGTGGGGCTGGATGGAGGGTTTGGACATCAGATCATCCCCAGGAGATAGACAAAGGTGAAAACCCCGATCCAGATCACATCGAGGAAGTGCCAGAACATACTGAGGCATTCCATGCGGCGCGTGTTCGCCGGGATCAGGCCCTTCTGATTGATCTGCACCATCAGCGTGACGAGCCAAATACAGCCAAAGAGAACGTGCAGGCCGTGCGTGCCGACCAGGGCGAAGAAGGCCGACAGGAAGGCCGACCGCTGAGGGCCGGCGCCGAGTTCGATCAGGTGGTGGAATTCGTAGATTTCGAGCGCCAGGAAGGCGAGGCCGAGCAGCAGGGTGACGGCAAGCCATGCCTGCATGCGGGCCTGCCTCCCTTCGTACATGGCGAGCATGGCAAAACCGAAGGTGATCGAGGAGACCAGCAGGAAGCCGGTGTTGATCGCAATCAGGTTCAGATCGAAAAGCGCCTTGGGGCCGGGACCGGCCGCATAGCTCTGGCCAACCACGCCGAAGACCGCGAAGAGGACCGCGAACATCAGGCAGTCGCTCATCAGATAGACCCAGAAGCCGAGCCGCGTGGACGCGCCTTCCGGATGATGATGCGGCTCGGTTTCCCAATAGACGGCAGGGGCGTCAGGTTTGGTGATGGTGCTCACGGTCGTCACGCTCCCACGCTTGCCAGTTCGCGGTCACGTGCCTTTTCAACACGCTCGACCTCGTCGACGGGGACGTAGTAGTCCCGGTCGTAGTTGAAGGTATGGGCGATCGCGACGGCGATGATCGCCACGAAGGACACAGCCGCCAGCCACCAGATGTACCAGACCAGCGCAAAGCCGCAGAGCGTGGCTAGAGCCGAGATGACGACACCCGTGCCGGTGTAACGCGGCATGTGGATCGGGATATACGGCGCCTTCGGACGCTTCTGGCCAACCTGCTTCATATCATGCCAGGCGTCCAGGTCATGGACCACAGGCGTGAAGGCGAAGTTGTAGGCCGGCGGGGGAGACGAGGTCGCCCATTCCAGCGTGCGGCCATCCCAGGGGTCGCCGGTCACGTCCATGTTGTCCTTGCGGTTCCAGATCGAGACTGCGATCTGGATGAAGAAGGCGGCGATGCCGATGGCAATCAGGAACGCACCGAGGGCTGCCAGAATGAACCAGATCCGGAGATCGGGATCGTCGAAGACGCGCATGCGGCGGGTGACACCCATCAGGCCGAGAACATAGAGCGGCATGAAGGCGAGCCAGAAGCCGCTGACCCAGCTCCAGAAGGAAACCTTGCCCCAGAAGACATTGAGCTGGAAGCCGAAGGCCTTGGGCCACCAGTAGGCGATCGCGGCGAAGCAGCCGAACAGCACGCCGCCGATGATGACGTTGTGGAAGTGCGCCACCAGGAAGAGCGAGTTGTGCAGGACGAAGTCTGCCGGCGGTACGGCGAGAAGCACGCCCGTCATGCCGCCGATGGTGAAGGTCAGCATGAAGGCCACCGTCCACATCATCGGCAGGTCGAAGCGCACCCGTCCCTTGTACATGGTGAAGAGCCAGTTGAAGATCTTGGCCCCCGTGGGCACGGAGATGATCATGGTGGTGATGCCGAAGAAGGCGTTCACCGATGCACCGGACCCCATGGTGAAGAAGTGGTGCAGCCAGACGATATAGCTCAGGATCGTGATGCAGACGGTGGCGTAGACCATCGAACTGTAGCCGAAGAGCCGCTTGCCAGAGAAGGTGGACGTGATCTCCGAGAAGACGCCGAAGAGCGGCAGGATCAGGATGTAGACCTCCGGATGGCCCCAGATCCAGATGAGGTTGATATACATCATCGGGTTGCCGCCGAGATCATTCGTGAAGAAGTTCGTTCCCACGTAGCGATCGAGCGTCAGCAGGATCAGGGTCATCGTCAGCACCGGGAAGGAGGCGACGATGAGGATGTTGGTGCAGAGTGCGGTCCAGGTGAAGACCGGCATGCGCATCAGGGTCATGCCTGGTGCCCGCATCTTCACAATGGTGACGAGCAGGTTGATGCCTGAGAGCGTCGTTCCGACCCCGGCGATCTGCAGACCCCAGATATAATAGTCCACCCCGACCCAGGGACTGTAGCCGATACCCGAGAGCGGCGGGAAGGCGAGCCAACCTGTCTGTGCAAACTCGCCGACGAAGAGCGAGGCCATGATCAGGACTGCGCCGCCGACGGTCATCCAGAAGGAGAAATTGTTGAGGAAGGGGAAGGAGACGTCACGCGCGCCGATCTGCAGCGGCACGACATAGTTCATAAGACCCGTGACGAAGGGCATCGCCACGAAGAAGATCATGATCACGCCATGGGCCGTGAAGATCTGGTCGTAGTGATGGGCATTCAGATAGCCTTCAGACCCGTTGAAGGCGAGCACCTGCTGCAGGCGCATCATGATGGCATCGGCGAAGCCGCGCACCAGCATGATCAACGCCAGGATGATGTACATGATGCCGATCTTCTTGTGATCGACGGAGGTCAGCCATTCGCGCCAGAGGTATCCCCAGAGGCGATAATAGGTGAGCGCGCCGACCGTAGCGGCGCCGCCGACCACGACGACTGCGAAAGTTGCCAGAACAATCGGATCCGTCGGGATCGCACTCCAGTTGAGGCGACCAAGAAGAAACGTGGTGGAATGGTCTATCGTAGCCATACCGAATTCCTGTCAGAGTTGCGGCGCGTTGCCGGCTGCCTGCCGAACGAGCGTGAGGAAGCGTTCGGCCTCACCGCCGAAGGGTGATGCCGGCTGCTGCATGTTGTGTCCCATCAGGGGGCCCGAAACGACGGGCTTGTCGTTGAAGGAGGCGGGCTTTGCGGCCAGCATCTGCTCCAGTTCCTCGACCGAGCAGAAGCCCAGGACCTTGAAGGGTTCCCAACCGAAGACCGGCTCGCGCGTGCCCCGGCGTTCATGCTTGTCGTAGATGAGAGCGCTCATGTTGACCGTGCCGGCGAGACCCGTGCCGCCCTGGGCGTCGAGCGCCATCATTTCGGCCATGCAGATCTTGCCCTCTTCAACGCACATGTTGACGACGCGCGGGAAGAGTTGCGGATCGACGCTGGCGAAGGTCAGCGGCTTTACGTTTTCGCTGGGGCGTTCGAGCTCAAGATACTTGGCGCGGTCGAGCTTTTCTGCACCCGCACGGGCCTGTTCAACCCAGGCCTCGAAACCTGCGGCATCGGTTGCCTTTGCCTTGAAGCGCATGCCTGAGAAGCCCGCGCCGGAATAATGCGAGGCAAGACCCTGGAACGTACCTTCCTTGTTGAAGACCCCGTGCAGCGTCGTCTGCATTCCGGGCATGGCGTAGATCATGCCGGCCATGTGCGGGATGTAGAAGGCGTTCATCACCGATGACGAGGTCAGCGAGAACCGGATCGGCCGATCGGTTGGAACCGGAAGCTCATTCACGGTGGCGACGCCGTACTGTGGGTAGATGAAGAGCCATTTCCAGTCGAGAGCGACCACCTGCACATCCAGCGGCTCCTGCTGCGGATCGAGCGGTTGCTCTTCGGAGACCCGCGCCAGCGGACGGTAGGGATCGAGGAGATGGGTTCCGACCCAGGTCAACGCACCCAGGCAGATGATGATCATCAGGGGGATCGCCCAGATGATCAGCTCAAGCTTGGTGGAGTGGGACCAGTTCGGCTTGTAGATCGCCTCCTTGTTGGCCGCCCGGTAGTGCCAGGCAAACCAGCAGGTCAGCACCATCACAGGGATGATGATGATCAGCATCAGCAAAGTGGAGATCACCAAGAGGTCGCGCTGCTGTGCGGCGATGTCACCGGTTGGGGCGAGGACTTCCGCCTTGCAGGCGGACAGGAAGAGGACCGCCATGACGGCGGTGAACAATTTCGGGAGGCGAAGCTTCTGCATCTCGTACCCTGATACACTGAAGGGTCACTGAGCAGGGGTCCCCCCGAACACCACTCGACGACCATTGATAATCATCAAGCTAGTTAGTTGGCTTTTGCGGTGCGGCACATACGACAATTTGTCACCTGTCAATTTGAGCTCCACTGCGGCATCGCTTTCCAGCATGTTAGACTGAGGTGCGGCCTGCATTCCCCCCATGCGGATCTGCCCTGTTCAATCGAGAAAGTGAGCACGCGTTATGGCGAGCATGATCGGTTCTGCCTCCCCCGCCGCACAGAGTAGCCGCACCACCTCCGAAGACGATCACCACGTCTCCCCTTCGGACATCGCGGTCGGCGTCATCATCGGACGCACGTCGGAGTTCTTCGATTTCTTCGTCTTTGCCATCGCGTCCGTCATCGTGTTTCCGGCGCGGATCTTCCCGTTCCTAGATCCACTTAGCGGTACGCTCTGGTCCTTCGTGCTTGTGGCCCTCGCCTTCATGGCCCGGCCGCTGGGCACGGTCCTGTTCACTCTGCTGGATCGCCGGCATGGCCGCGTGACCAAGTTGACGGTGGCGCTTTTCCTGCTGGGTACATCGACCGTTGCCATGGGTCTGGTGCCTTCCTACGAGACCGCCGGTTGGTGGGCGATCGCCATGCTGGCACTGTTGCGCATCGGTCAGGGCCTGGCCCTCGGCGGCACCTGGGATGGTCTGGCACCGCTGCTCGCCATTACTGCTTCCAAGGACAAGCGCGGCTTCTACGCCATGATCCCGCAGCTCGGTGCCGTTGTCGGCCTGGCGGTTGCAGCCGTTCTGTTTGCCTATCTGGCGATGACGCTTTCGGCTGCCGACTTCCTCGACTGGGGCTGGCGCTATCCGTTCTTCGTCGCCTTCGCGATCAATGTCGTGGCACTTTTCGCACGGCTCCGCATCGTCGATACGCCGGAGTTCAAGGAGCTGTTCGAAACCAACGAACTGACTCCGACCGGACTGCGCGCCACGATGTCGCAGGACGGGCGGACCGTGCTGCTCGGCGTCTTCGTGCCGCTGGCAAGCTTTGCCATGTTCCACATGGTCACCGTCTTCCCGCTATCCTGGATTTTCCTTTACACGGATGAGGCCCCCGGCACCTTCCTGTTGATCGAAGCGGCAGGGGCCGGCGTCGGCGTGCTCGCCATGCTGGTTTCGGGCTGGCTTTCGGATCGTATCGGGCGCGAGAAGATCCTCGTCTGGGGTGCTTGGGCGATCGGTGCCTTCGCCTTGACGGCGCCGCTGCTGCTGAACGGCGGTCAGGCCGGTGTCATCACTTATATGATGGTTGGTTTCGTCGTACTCGGTTTCAATTTCGCCCAGTCGTCAGGGACCATCGCCTCGCTCTTTGATCGTCGAAACCGCTATACGGCCTCGGCCATTGTGTCGGCACTTTCCTGGATGTTCGGCGCAGGCTTCGCACCCCTCGCGGCTCTCTTGCTCTCAACCTGGTTCGGGTTGTTTGCGGCAGGTCTCTACCTTCTGTCGGGTGCAGTCTGCACGCTGATCGCGCTTGCGCTTGCAAGGCAGATATCGCTGCAGCCGAAGGGGCATGACTGACAGGGTATAGATGAGGCTTCAGGCATTCCTCTGCCTTGCCTCGCCAATCCTTGGGCAAAAACCAATGCGGCGATGCCATTGCTGGCATCGCCGCATCTTGCCGTCACGCCATCTGCCGGGGGATGAGGCACCGTGTGCGGCTAGGGCTGGTTCCGTTCGACGAACCCTTGAGTCAGGGCTGCATCTCATCTTGTCCTGTTTCAACGGCCATCATTCGACGGTCTTCCTGCATCTCAAGCCACATGGCGTTGACGACCGCAAAGAGTGCGGCGAGTGGAAGGCCGAGCAGCCAGGCAAAATACCACATGATCATGTCTCCTTGTCAGTAGACGGTGCTTTCGTTGTCGTTGATCGCCTCGGGTGTCACCTTGCCCCAGAGAACCTTGTAGACCCAGGCGGTGTAAGCGAGGATGAGCGGCATGAAGATCACCGTGGCGACCAGCATGACGAAAAGCGTCTGATGCGAGGACGATGCATTCCAAACCGTCAGAGACGACTTCGGGTCGATCGAGGACGGAAGAATGAGCGGGAACATCGTCAGGCCGACAGATGAGACAATGCCGGTTATGGCCAACTTCGAAAACAGAAGCGTTGCCACGTCCCGCCCCGCACGCAGGCCGAAATAGGTGAGACCGGCACCAATGAATGCAATCGCTGGAGCAACGGCAATCCAGGGCCGGTCGGCATAGGCTGCGTACCAGCTGGCTGTCCGCACCGTCTCGCCAAGAAGCGGATTTGACGGACCGTCCGTGACCACGGGACCGACCAGGCCGTAACCCTGGAGACCGAAGGCGAGCCAGATTCCGGCAACTGCATAGGCGACGATCGTGACGAGGGCCGCAACAGAGCCGAGGGCGCGGGCTCGGTCTCGAACCGCTCCATCTGCCTTCAGCTGCAACCAGGCAGCCCCATGCATGACCAGCATTGCGAGCGAGACGACACCGGCAAGCAGCGCGAAGGGATTTAGAAGGCCGAAGAAACTGCCATCATAGAAGATCATCAGGTCTTCGTTGAAGCGGAAAGGAACACCCTGCAGGACGTTGCCCATGGCGACACCGAAGATCAAGGCAGGCACGGCGCCACCGACAAACAGAGCCCAGTCCCAGCCATTGCGCCAAGCCACACTCTCACGCTTGGAGCGGTATTTGAAGCCGACCGGCCGCAGGATGAGGGCTGCGAGCACCGCAAACATTGCCAGATAGAAACCGGAGAAGCTGACGGCATAGAGAGGGGGCCAGGCTGCGAAGATGGCGCCTCCGCCGAGGATGAACCAAACCTGATTGCCCTCCCACACAGGACCGACCGTGTTGATGGCAACGCGGCGTTCAACGTCGGTCCGGCCGACAAAGGGCAGCAGCGTTCCCACGCCGAGGTCGAAACCGTCCGTCAGGGCGAAGCCGGTGAGCAGAACGCCGAGCAGCAGCCACCAGACGACACGCAGGATTTCGAAATCCATGAGTTCATGAAGGATCATGGGAATTACTCCGCAGCTTGGGGAAAGGTGGGCTGGCCAACAAGGCGCTCACGGTGACGCCGTTGCCAGTCATCGGTTTCCGGTCCATCGAGATGCGGGCCCTTGCGGATGTATTTCAGCATCAGCCCCATCTCGATGATGAAGAGCACCGTGTAGAAGAGAACGAAGCCGGCCAGGGTGATCAGGAGGTCGGTCACCGAGAGATTGGAGGCCGACAAGGCCGTGGGCAAGACACCGTCCACAGTCCAGGGCTGACGCCCGAACTCGGCGACGAACCATCCCAGTTCTGCGGCGATCCACGGCGCGGGAATGATTGCGACAGCCAACCACAGGGCATAGCGGGGAAACTGCATGTTGCGGAAGGAGGCCATCCAGAAGAACCAGACCATGACCGCGATAAAGGCGAAGCCCAGTGCGACCATCAGACGGAAGGCCCAGAACAATGGCCAGACCGTCGGCACCGTATCTTCGGCCGCCTGGACGATCTGTGCTTCACTCGCCTGACGCGGATCATCGACATAGCGCTTGAGCAGCAGGGCAAAGCCGAGGTCCTTGCTGTGGGCCTCGAAGGTCGCTGCGACGTCCGGCGAGACGTTCCCCTTGGTAGCGCGGTAGGTCATCATCGCATCATAGGCAACGATGCCGGAGCGGATCCGCTCCTGCGCCTGACCGACCAGTTCGGCGATGCCGGGGATCTCGTGGGTCAGGGAGCGGGTGCCGATGAGGCCCATGACGTAGGGCACATGCAGGGCATAGTGGGTTTCGCGGGCTTCCTGATCGGGAAAACCGACGAGCGTAAAGGCCGCAGGCGCCGGCTGGGTTTCCCACATGCCTTCAATCGCTGCCAGTTTCATCTTCTGCGAATGGGTGACGGAGTAACCGGATTCATCGCCGAGAACGACCACCGAGAGAGCAGACGCGAGACCGAAAGAGGCAGCGACAGCAATCGAGCGTCGTGCAAGTTCGGTATGACGGCCCTTGAGGAGATACCAGGCTGAGACACCGAGCACGAAGACGGATGCCGTCACATAGCCAGCCGAGACGGTGTGCACGAACTTGGCCTGCGCCACCTCGTTGAACATGACATCGAAGAAGGACGTCATCTCCATGCGCATGGACATCGGGTTAAACTCGGCTCCCACCGGGTTCTGCATCCAACCATTGGCGATGAGAATCCAGAGCGCGGAGAAGTTGGAACCGATCGCCACCAGCCAGGCAACCATCAGATGCGCCCGCTTGGACAACCTGTCCCAACCGAAGAAGAAAAGGCCGACAAATGTCGCTTCGAGGAAGAAGGCCATCAGCCCCTCGATCGCGAGCGGCGCGCCGAAGATGTCCCCGACATAGTGGCTATAGTAGCTCCAGTTCATGCCGAACTGAAATTCCATTGTGATACCGGTTGCAACACCGAGGACAAAGTTGATGCCGAACAGCGTGCCCCAGAACTTGGTCATCTGGCGCCAGATCGGTCGATCGGTCATCACGTAGACCGTCTCCATGATCGCGACGATGACGGAAAGCCCCAGCGTCAGGGGTACGAACAGAAAATGATACATGGCTGTCATTGCGAATTGCAGTCGTGACAGCTCGACGACGTCTATATCCATGGTGATGCTCTCGCCTATCAAAACATAGGAATGCTGATATGTTTAGACGATCGGAGCGCCCCACGTATTGATCGAGGTCAATAAGATGTATTCTTTATGCACCTTTGCGCTCTTGTGTCGCAGGTCACGGCATGTGCACGACCCGATCGGCAAATGCGATCTCTTCGATCCGATGCGACGCCATCAGGATCGCAACATGCGGCAGAAGCCTCCGTGTCACCCGGAGGACCTCGATTGCGGTCTCTCGATCGAGGCCCTCGGTCACCTCATCCAGCAGCAGGATCTGGGGCTTTCTCAGGAGAAGGCGTGCCAGGGCGAGACGCCGCGTCTCTCCCCCGGACAGACCACGACCACCCTCTCCCAACCGGGTGGAGAGGCCTCCACGCCCATGGAGGGCGTCGCCCAGGCGCAGAGCTTCGATCACCTCATGCATGCTGGCATCGTCCGCATCGGGAGCCGCCAGGCGCAGATTCTCGGCCACCGTACCACTAACCAGACTGGATCGCTGCGTGAGATAGCCGAGCACCCGAAAGCGTTGTGCTTCAGGGAGATCAGGACTTGTTTGTCCCAGGATGCGCGCCGCACCCCTGGCCGGCACCAGAAGGCCGGCTGCAATATCAAGGAGGGTGGTCTTGCCAGCACCGCTCGACCCTGTGATCGCTACCGTTTCTCCTTCGGACACAGCCAGCCAGAGATCGCTGAACAGGGAGTGTTCGCCACGTTTCATGGCAACACCCTCGATCGAAAGAGGCAAGGCGAGGGAACCGGGCTCTGCTGCGGCGATGCAGGATGGCGCCGCCGTTACCTCCTTCAGGGACGGTGCCAGGCGCCCCGCAGCGTCGGTCATCTTGCCCAGTTCCGCCAGCCCGCGGGTGAGCGGCGTGGCCAGTTCACCAATCCCAAGCGCTGCGAAGAAGGCAAGGGCGGCCAGTTCCGGCGCAAGATGACCGGAGACGGCGGCGAGCCCACCCAGCACCAGGGCTCCGCCGGCCGCCAGCATAGTCCCGGCCCCAATCAGAAAAGCGGCTCGCCGCTCCAGCCGGTCGAGCTCAGCCTGCGCTGTCTGCAGGCGGGTTCCGGCCTCCATCACCTGCTGTCGGGCCAGTTCCAGTCGTCCCGCTACCGCGAGATCCACCTGTCCCCTGAGGAGATCGATCAGGCGCATCCGCAAGGCCCACAGGGCCCTGTGAACCCGTCTGGACGGCCGCCGCGCCCGACCGACGACATAGACTGCAGCCATAAGAGCAAATAGAAGGAAGCTGCCGCCGATCCATGCCGCCGTCTCAAGGCTGACCAGGTACCAGATCAGGAGGCAGGCAAGCACGAGCACGATGGCAGCGGCGGCCATCGGCATCATGAGCCGCAGCGCCAGCCCATCGAGCGCATCGACATCGGCGGTGAACTGCTGCAATCGCTCGGAACCCCTCATTTGCATGAGGTCGCGGATCGGGCGCTTCATGAAAGACCGCAGGAGATCGACCCGCAGGTCGGCGAGCACCCTCAGCGTGGCATCATGCGTGGCAAGCCGTTCCCCATATCGGGTCGCGGCACGCCCGAGGGCGAGGAAACGAACGCCGGCACTCGGTCGAAAGACATCGAAGGTCAAGCCTGCACCGGCGAAGCCGGCCGCACCGGCAGCGGTGATGAACCAGCCCGACAGCCCAAGAAGCGTCATGCCTGCTGCAAGTACGGCAACGGAGAGGCCCGTACCAAGAATGAGAGACCGGAGCCTTCTCGACCAAAGATGGCGCGCAATGCCGACCAATCTCCTCATGTCCCAGCTCCCAGAACGATGCGGCGGTCCATGTGCCTGAGGAGCCTCTCGTCGTGACTGGCAATGATCAGGGTCGTGCCTCTGTCGGCCAGAGAAAGCAGCGTCGCGACGATCCGGCCGGCCGTTTCATCATCAAGGTCGGCCGTCGGCTCGTCGGCGAGCAAGAGGTCGGCTTCGGCGTGAAAGGCTCGGGCGAGCATCAGGCGGCGGGCTTCACCTCCAGACACGCCCGCCCCGGCCTCACCCAGCCTAGTCAGATCGCCGCGCGGCAAGGACTGGACTAGGTCGGATATACCGGCGTCCTTGATGGCTGCATCCACTCCGGTCCGATCCGGTTGCCGGTGTTTCAGCCCGATATTCGCCCGCACGCTCGCCTGAAAGAGATGCGGGAACTGGCCCGCATAGGAAAGACGACCGCGCCAGGCATCGGCGTGATGGTCATCGAGTGGAACGCCGCATACCATGATCTGACCGCTGTCGGGTCTGAGAAGGCCGGCAAGAAGGGCCAGAAGCGTCGTCTTGCCTGCGCCGCTCGGCCCAGTGAGAGCAACACGCTCCCCCTCGCCCACGTGAAAATCGGGGAAGCGCCGGACCTGTCCTGAGCCTGCGGAAAGCGAGAGGTCACGAGCCTCGATCGACAGCGCACCGGGGAGAGCGGGAGCCCTTGTCCCCTGGCCGAGCAAAGTCGAGGGTGAGGCCGCCTCAAGCTTCACGGCCTCCTCAGCCACCGCATTGGCGGCAGCGCGATCATGCCAGGCGGCCGCGAGATCGCGAAGCGGCTGGAAAAATTCGGGCACGAGCAGCAGGATGAATATTCCTTCTGCGGGCGTCATCGGCGCCCCCCATGTGCCGAACGACAAGGTTCCCAACAGGGAAAAGCCGACATAGACAGCCACGAGCGCCACCCCGAGGGCGGCAAAAAGCTCCAGCACGCTCGACGACAGGAACGCGATCCGCAGCACGGCTGATGTCTTCGACCGCAAACGCTCCGCCGACTCGCCAAAGGCCTCGATGACGCGCGGCGCCGCATCAAGCAGACGCAGATCGGCAGCGGCATTGAGCCATTCAAGCACGGCGCTGTTCAGCGATAGCGACTCGGAAAGCTGCCGTTCTGTCGCATCACGCGCGGCAAACCCGATCAAAGCCATGAACACGGGAATAAGCGGGCCGGTGACAAGAAGAATGAGGCTGGTGATCCAGGAGATGGGCAGGAGCACGACCAATAGGACGAGCGGAACGATGAGAACACGCAATTCCGCAAGCCTGTAGCGGGTGAACCAGGGGATGATCTGGTCCAGGCCAGGCCCCGCCAGCGTGGCGATCGAGGCCGAAGCCCTGCGGTCAATCACCGTCATTGTTGCAATGGACTGTCGGTCGACGATGCGGCTGCGCCACTCCCGGACGATCTGCTGGCCCAGACCAAAGGCCAAGCGACCGGCCATCTGTTCCAGCCCATGACGCAGGAACCCGGCCAGGACGAAGGCCGACGCAGCGATCAACACATCGGTAATCGTGGCCGTCCTAGCAATCAGGGCGCCTAGCAGCCAGGCAACGGCAGCGGCCTGGGGCAGAGCGAGAAAACTGGCGCATAGCGAAAGCATCACCGCTCCCCTCAGCGAGGCTTTAGCCGGCTCGACAATTCTATCGAGCGCAGTCACGGCCCGATGGGCCCGTGTATCCGTCATTCTCACTGAAGCCTGCTCCGCAAAGATGTACAATGCTTGCATCTTTTGCCGATCGAGCCGCCGCCGGGATATGATCCAAATCAATTCCGACAGATCGTAAGCAGCTGACCTGGATCAAACCGTCGATCAAAACCGCATGCAATACAAGGCAATGTCGGGTCTCGTCTTGGATAAGATATCTTGCGCATCACGCTTCGAACCAATCTCGCTCTCAGGGCTTTGATGTATTGCGCGGTCAACAATGACCGGACAGTCCGCAAGATGGACGTCGCGAAAGCCTGCAATGCGTCCGAGAACCATCTGGCCCAAGTGATCCGGATCCTGTCGCACAACGAGTTCATCGATGCAACGCGGGGCCGCCATGGCGGCATGCGACTGATGCGATCGGCACACCTCATCAACATCGGTGCAGTCTTTCGCCTGTTCGAGGCCGACATGCCGTTTGCCGAATGTTTCGGCAAAGACAATACCTGCCCGCTGGTTTCCGTATGCTGGCTGCGTGGGGCCATCTCCGATGCCGTGGAAGCCTTCTACCGATCTCTCGATCGGGTTCATCTGTCGGATCTTGTGACTGGCAATAACGGCTTGTCGGAGATGCTGATGCTGGCTTCCCCACGGACAAGAACGCCAGTGTGCGACGCCACGGCTCGCCAGACACTGCCCGCTCCCGGGGGTGACTTGGCCAATGTCGATGGCCGGGGGCAAGTCCTCAATAGCGAAAATGCACAAAATTAGCGCTACTCCTTCATCAGCTTATTTATTAGGCTGACCGCTTGCCAATATTGTTGCATTGCGTCATCAATCGCGCATGAACCACCTCGACCTCACAATTCTCGTGATTGATGAAAACGCCGTTCGCGCGGCGATCATCGAGGACGGCTTGCGAGAGGCGGGACACACGCATGTCACCGTGGCACTCGAGGTACAGGGAATCGCCAGGACAATCGAGACGCTTGCTCCCGACGTCATCATCATCGATATCGAGAACCCGAATCGCGACATGATGGAGCATCTGTTCCAGCTGACCCGCACAGTCAGCCGACCCATCGCCATGTTCGTCGATCGCTCCGACAGCGCGGCAATCGAAGCCGCCGTCGATGCCGGCGTTTCGGCCTATATCGTCGACGGCTTGCGCAAGGAGCGTGTGAAACCCATCCTCGACATGGCGGTCAGTCGGTTCAATGCCTTCAGTCGACTTCAGCGTGAACTGGCCGAGGCGCGCAGTGCGCTGGAAGAGCGCAAGGTCATCGAGCGCGCCAAGGGAATTCTCATGAAAATGCGAGGATTGAGCGAGGAAGAGGCATTCACACTGCTTCGCCAGACGGCCATGAATGAAAAGAAGAAGCTGGCAGACATCGCCCAGAGCGTGGTTACGGCTGCAGGACTGCTGCTTTGACCACGACACCGATCGGAGAAGATTCTGGTGAGTGAAAGGTTTTCGACAATGTCTGGGGGCATGGCGACGGTCACTCCAGCACTTGTTCGCGGCAAGGAACAGAAGAGCTTGCGGGCCGGTTTCATACCGCTCATGGACGCGTCGATCCTGATCATCGCGGCGGAGCTCGGCTTCGCCGACCGGGAAGGTCTGCGCATCGATCTGGTCCGCGACGTGTCCTGGGCGAATGTGCGGGATCGGCTGGCCTTTCGCCAGTTCGACATTGCACACATGCTCTCGCCGATGCCCGTGGCCTCCATGCTTGGGCTTGGCTCAAATCCCTCACCAACCATCGCCCCCTTTTCGCTAGGGCGAGGCGGCAATGCCATCACGCTGTCTGTCCGCATCTTCGAGCGGATGAGGTCGCTCACCGGCCTCGCAGACGACGCCGGTGCACTTGCGAACGCCCAGGCGCTGGCAGCCGTTCTCCGGGACATGCAGGCGCGCGGAGAACCGTCGCCGACGCTCGGAATGACCTATCCCTTCTCCTCCCACAATTACGAATTCCGCTATTGGCTCGCCGCTGGCGGCATCGATCCCGATCGCGACGTGAAACTGGTTGTCGTGCCGCCACCCCTGACATCCGATGCTCTGGCTGCCGGTGCCATCGATGGCTTTTGTGTTGGCGCGCCGTGGAACATGATCGCCTCGGAACGCGGCAGCGGCAGAATCGTTGCGGCCAAGCAGGACATCTGGCCCCTGGCACCTGAGAAGGTTCTGGGACTAAGGCCGGACTGGGCGGAGGCAAACGCCGAGACCGTCTCCCGGCTGATCATTGCACTGGATCGAGCGGCTCGCTGGTGCGACGATCCGGATCATCATGACGATCTCGCCGAGATCCTCAGTTCGGCGCAGTATATCGCGGCGCCGCGGGAGCTCATCCGCCGGGTCCTCAGCGGTGAATTCAATCTTGATGCCCATGGGACCAAACGCGTGATCCCCGACTATTTCCTCTTCCACCGCGGGGCGGCGAATTATCCTCGGCCGAACCAAGCCCTGTGGATCTACAGCCAGATGATACGCTGGGGTCAGGCGACGTTCAGCGCCGAGAACATCGCCCGCGCCAAGGCCGCTTTCCGGCCGGATCTCTATAGTGCGGCACTCGGAGCAGATGCTTCCGCTCCACTAGACGAGACCGGCGACCTCGAATGGCACTCGTTCATGGACGGCAAGGCCTTCAATCCGGAGGATCTGCAAGGTTACGTCGAACGCTTCGATGTGCGCTCGGCAGCGGGGAATCCCGACTCTGCGCAGGACGTCTGATCCGACGCAATGCACAAAGCTGTGGCAGCTGCAAAAAAATGCGACTGCATAACAGGCACCACTCCGCTCTCGCCCTCCGGCATCAGCCGCGATCGATTGAGAATAAACTATTACATTTCATATAGATAAAAGATGAACTCAAGATCTGGCACGCTGTTTGCTTGATTCAGATCGTCCTCGGTCAACGGCGATCGTAGGACAGATGAGCGCCAGACCTGGCGCAGATAACCATCCGACACCGACGTCGCAGGCTTTTTTGCAGTCCGGCCACTCCCGCCCGGTCTTCGCAGATTAGCACGCGGCGTTTTTTTGTTTCCGAATCTCCGTCACGCACCAGAGGGACACATCACAATGACGAAGACTACTGGAATGAGCTTCAACCGCCGTCAGATCCTCAAGGTCAGCTCGGCCGCAGCGCTCGTCAGCGCAGCCCGCCTTGCCCTCCCGTCGGGTGCCTTTGCTGCTTCCGCTGGGCCGGAGGTCACCGGACTCAAGCTCGGCTTCATCGCACTTACCGACGCCGCGCCACTCATCATCGCGAAGGAAAAAGGCTACTTCGAGAAACACGGCTTGCCTGATGTCGAAGTGCTGAAGCAGGCATCCTGGGGGGCCACACGCGACAATCTCGTCCTCGGGGGAGAGGCGAACGGTATCGACGGCGCGCATATCCTCACCCCGATGCCCTATCTGATCTCCACCGGCAAGGTGACCCAGAACAACGTTCCAGTTCCGATGTCGATCATCGCCAGGCTCAATCTCGACAGCCAGGGCATTTCGGTTGCCCAGGAGTATGCCGCAACGGGCGTGCAGCTGGATGCCTCCAAGCTGAAGGATGCCTTTGCCGCCAAGAAGGCCGCAGGCAACGAGATCAAGGTCGCAATGACCTTTCCGGGCGGCACGCATGACCTGTGGATCCGCTACTGGCTGGCCGCAGGCGGGATCGATCCGGACAAGGATGTCTCGACCATTGTCGTTCCGCCGCCGCAGATGGTCGCCAACATGAAGGTCGGCAACATGGACGCCTTCTGCGTCGGCGAGCCGTGGAACGAGCAGCTGGTCAACCAGGGCATCGGCTTTACCGCCTGCACCACCGGCGAACTATGGAAGGGCCACCCGGAAAAGGCTCTCGGCCTTCGCGCCGACTGGATCGAGAAGAACCCGAATGCCGCACGCGCCCTGATGATGGCGGTGATGGAAGCCCAGATCTGGGCCGACAGCATGGACAACAAGGAAGAGATGGCGGCGATCCTCGGCAAGCGCCAGTGGTTCAACGTGCCGCCGAAGGATGTGGCGGGGCGCCTGAAGGGAACCATCAATTACGGCAATGACCGCGTGGTGGAAAATTCCGGCCTCGAGATGAAGTTCTGGAAGGACCATGCCTCCTATCCGTTCAAGAGCCATGATGCCTGGTTCCTCACCGAAAACATCCGCTGGGGCAAGTTCGCGCCCGATACGGACATCAAGGCGCTGGTCGACAAGGTGAACCGTGAGGACATCTGGCGCGAGGCCGCCAAGGATCTCGGCATCGCCGCCGCCGATATCCCCGCCACCTCATCGCGTGGCAAGGAGACCTTCTTCGACGGCAAGGTCTTCGATCCGGAAAACCCCCGGGCCTATCTCGACAGCCTAGCGATCAAGGCAAGTGCCTGACACTCGCCCCTTCTCCCCGCTCGCGGGGAGAAGGGGCAGAGGGGTGAGGGGCAACCCGCACCTGTGAACGACACGAGACCGATCCTGACAACACCGCCCAAGAGGACCACACCATGACTGCAACAGCCCGCAAGGCCGGGACAGAAATGACGGCAAAGACCATGGCACAGGCGACGCCGACAATTGTCGGTGGCTCTGTCGTTGCGTTGGCTCGCCGCCCGGCAGCGAAACTGAACCTGAAGCCTGCGGCTATGGCGGTTCTGCGCAATGTCATGCCGCCTTTGATTGTGCTGCTTCTATTGCTCGGCATCTGGGAGCTCACCTGTTCGGGGCCCGGTGCGAACCTTCCACCCCCCTCGCAGGTGTGGATCGACAGCTACGACCTGATTGTCTACCCGTTCTTCGACTACGGTCCGCAGGATATCGGCCTTGCCTGGCGGGTGCTGATTTCGCTGGAGCGTGTTGCGATCGGTTTCGGTCTGGCGGCCATTGCCGGTGTCTTCCTGGGCGCCGTCGTCGGGCAGTCCGTCTGGGCCATGCGCGGACTCGACCCGATCTTCCAGGTGCTGCGCACGGTACCGCCGCTTGCCTGGCTGCCGCTGTCGCTGGCCGCTTTCCAGAATTCCAATCCATCGGCGATCTTCGTCATCTTCATTACCTCGATCTGGCCTGTCATCATCAACACGGCCGTCGGCGTGCGCAATATTCCAGACGATTACCGCAACATTGCCCGCGTGCTGCGCCTCAATCCACTGGAATTCTTCATCCGCATCATGGTGCCGGCCGCCGCCCCTTACATCTTCACAGGCCTTCGCATCGGGGTTGGCCTGTCCTGGCTTGCCATCGTTGCCGCCGAAATGCTGACAGGCGGCGTCGGCATCGGCTTCTTCATCTGGGATGCGTGGAACTCCTCGCGCCTCACCGACATCATCGTGGCGCTCGCCTATATTGGCGTGACCGGCTTTGTCCTCGACAAGCTGGTAGCTCTCATCGGCTCCATCGTCACACGCGGCACGGCCAAGAACTGAGGAGAGATCCCATGAGCGCCTATCTGAGAATCGATCACGTCGACAAGAGCTTTGAACGTGCCGGCACGAAAACCGACGTGCTGAAGGACATCACGCTCACCATCAACAAGGGCGAATTCGTCTCTATCATCGGCCATTCCGGCTGCGGCAAGTCCACACTTTTGAACTTGATTGCCGGCCTGACCCCTGTCTCGTCCGGCGCCGTACTGCTCGACAATCTGGAAGTGAACGCGCCGGGGCCCGAACGCGCCGTGGTGTTCCAGAACCATTCGCTGCTCCCCTGGCTGACGGTCTACGAGAACGTCAATCTTGCCGTGTCCAAGGTTTTTGCCGGCAAGAAGACCCGCGCTGAAAAGCACGACTGGGTGATGCGCAATCTGGATCTCGTCCAGATGGGCCATGCCAAGGACAAGCGCCCTTCGGAAATCTCCGGCGGCATGAAGCAGCGCGTCGGCATTGCGCGCGCGCTGGCCATGGAGCCGAAGATCCTGTTGCTCGACGAACCGTTCGGCGCGCTTGATGCGCTGACCCGCGCCCACCTTCAGGATGCGGTGATGGAGATCCATGCCCGGCTCGGCAACACCATGATCATGATTACCCATGATGTGGACGAGGCCGTGCTGCTCTCCGACCGCATCGTGATGATGACCAACGGGCCTGCGGCGAAGATCGGCGAAGTGCTGGAGGTCCCTATCCCGCGTGGGCGGGACCGAATCGCGCTTGCTGCAGACCGCACCTATCTCAAATCCCGCGAAGCCGTGCTGAAGTTCCTCTACGAACGCCACCGCCTCGTCGAAGCCGCGGAGTAACCGACATGGCGGAAAAACTCGTCATCATCGGCAATGGTATGGCGCCGGGCCGCATGTTGGAAGAACTGTTCGAAAGGGCCCCCGGCCTCTACGACGTTACGATCTTCAACGCCGAGCCGCGCGTCAACTACGACCGCATCATGCTTTCGCCGGTCCTGTCGGGCGAGAAATCCTATGACGACATCGTCATTCACAACGACGACTGGTATGGCGCACACGGCGTCACCCTGCACAAGGGCGCCAGGGTCACCGGTATCGACCGGCAGGCGAAGACCGTCACATCGGCCAATGGCATGACAGTCGTCTATGACAAGCTCGTCATCGCCACCGGTTCGCTACCCTTCATCATCCCGGTCCCGGGTCATCAGCTTCCCGGCGTGCTCGCCTATCGCGACCTCGACGACGTCGACCAGATGCTGGCAATCGCCAGGGGCAGGGGTCGCGCCATCGTCATCGGCGCCGGGCTGCTCGGGCTTGAGGCGGCTTACGGCTTGAAGCGGCAAGGCATGGAGGTGACCGTCATCCATCTGATGCCGACGATCATGGAGCGTCAGCTCGATCCGGCGGCGGCCTACCTCCTAGAAAAGGCACTTGGCGAGCGAGGTATCGAGATCATCACCAAGGCGAATACCCGGCAGATCATCGGTACCGACAAGGTGGAAGGCATCGAACTAGAGGATGGCCGCGTAATTTCCGGGGACATGGTGGTGATGGCCGCCGGCATTCGCCCAGCCTCTGCTCTTGCCAAGGATGCGGGCCTTGCCGTCAACCGTGGCATCGTCGTGGACGATGGCATGATGACCTCGGACGCCTCAATCTTTGCGCTTGGCGAATGCGCGGAACATCGCGGTATTTGCTATGGACTGGTCGCGCCGCTTTATGAGAGCGCACGCGTGCTGGCAGACCGGCTGACCGGTGGTTCGGCGGAGTATCATGGCTCTGTCGTCAACACGAAACTCAAGGTTACCGGGATCAACCTGTTCTCGGCCGGCGATTTTGCAGAAGCGCCGGACCGCGAGGAAATCGTGCTGCGCGATGCAACAGCTGGGATCTACAAGCGGCTGGTACTGAAGGAAAACCGCATCATCGGCGCGGTTCTCTATGGCGAGACGGCTGACGGTTCGTGGTTCTTCGACCTTCTGAAGAAGCAGACCGACATTTCGGCCATGCGCGACACCCTGATCTTCGGCCAATCCTATCAGGGAGGGTCTCCGCTGGACCCTATGGCGGCCGTTGCAGCCTTGCCGGATGATGCGGAAATCTGCGGTTGCAACGGCGTATGCAAGGGAAAGATCACCTCGGCCATCACCGGCAAGGGGCTGACCACGCTTGATGGCGTGCGTGCTCACACCAAGGCTTCGGCCTCCTGCGGCAACTGCACCGGGCTCGTCGAGCAGTTGATGCTACTCACACTCGGCGACGCCTACAATCCGGCCGCCGTCACGCCGATGTGCACATGCACCGAGCTTGGCCATGATGATGTGCGCCGGCTGATCAAGGCCAAGGGCCTGAAGACCATTCCGGCCGTGATGCAGGAACTGGAATGGAAAACTTCCTGCGGCTGCGCCAAATGCCGCCCGGCGCTCAATTATTACCTCGTCTGCGACTATCCGGATGAATATGCCGACGATTACCAGTCGCGCTACATCAATGAGCGCGTCCACGCCAACATCCAGAAGGATGGAACCTATTCCGTCGTGCCGCGCATGTGGGGGGGCGTGACGAACGCCGCCGAACTGCGCGCCATTGCCGATGTGGTGGACAAGTTCGAAATCCCCATGGTGAAGGTCACAGGCGGTCAGCGAATCGACCTCCTGGGCATTGAGAAAGAGGATCTGCCCGCCGTCTGGGCGGATCTCGGCAAGGCGGGTTTCGTCTCTGGACAGGCCTATGCCAAGGGATTGCGCACGGTGAAAACCTGTGTCGGCTCCGACTGGTGCCGCTTCGGCACCCAGGATTCGACCGGTCTCGGCATTCGCATCGAGAAGTTCATGTGGGGCTCCTGGACACCCGCCAAGCTGAAACTTGCCGTGTCTGGCTGCCCGCGGAACTGCGCCGAGGCAACTTGCAAGGATATTGGCGTGATCTGCGTCGATTCCGGCTTCGAGATCCACTTTGCCGGGGCGGCCGGCCTCGACATCAAGGGAACGGACGTCCTGGGGCTGGTGAAGTCCGAGGACGAGGTGCTGGAGCACATCGTGGCGCTTACCCAGATGTACCGCGAGCAGGGCCGTTACCTGGAGCGCATCTACAAATGGGCCAAGCGCATCGGCCATGACGAGATCCGCCGCCAGATCATGGAGCAGCCGGACAAGCGCCGATCCTACTACGAGCGCTTCGTATTTTCCCAGAAGTTTGCACAGGTGGACCCCTGGTCCGAACGTGTCTCGGGCAGGGACAAGCATGAGTTCAAGCCAATGGCCGTGCTCGACCGGGTGGAGGCAGCGGAGTGAACTCTGTCCAAGCTTGCAAGGAGAGAGGGGCAACGCTCACCAGAGGAAAGACGACATGACCTTTATCGGCATCGGCCATATCAACGACATTCCCCTTCGCGGCGCACGTTGCGTGAAGACGCCCGTGGGCAGGGTTGCCGTGTTTCGCACGGCAGAGAACGAGGTTTTCGCCATCGAGGATCGTTGCCCGCACAAGGGTGGTCCGCTCTCTCAGGGCATCGTTCATGGCAAAGCTGTCACCTGCCCTCTGCACAATTTCGTCATTTCGCTGGAGAGCGGAAAGGCACTCGGCGCAGATGAAGGCGAGGTAAAGACGATCCCGATCCGCAATATCGATGGTTACCTGTCGATTTCCATCTCGGCTGCTCTGGTCGCGGCGGAATGAAGGGAAAACGGCATGTCTGCTGAAACCAGGACGACCTGCCCTTATTGCGGCGTTGGTTGCGGCGTGATCGCTCGCATCGGCGACGACGGACATGTGAGCGTCCGGGGGGACCCAGACCATCCTGCCAATTTCGGACTGCTCTGCTCCAAGGGCTCTGCCCTTGCGGAAACGCTCGGCATGGATGGTCGCGCGCTCCACCCGGAGATCCGGGGCAGGAAGGCCGATTGGGACGACGCGTTGGACGCGGTCGCAGGCGGTTTCCGCGACACGATCGAAAAACATGGGCCGGACTCGGTGGCCTTCTATCTGTCGGGGCAGTTGCTCACTGAAGACTATTATGTGGCGAACAAGCTGATGAAGGGCTTCATCGGATCCGCCAACATCGACACGAACTCCCGCCTGTGCATGGCCTCCTCCGTGGCCGGCCATAAACGCGCTTTCGGATCAGACACGGTGCCCGGCACCTACGAAGATCTTGAACTCGCCGATCTCGTGGTCCTGGTAGGCTCCAATCTTGCGTGGTGTCATCCGGTTCTCTATCAGCGGCTCGCCGCCGCCAAGGCCTGCCGCCCGACGATGAAGATCGTCGTCATTGATCCACGCCGCACTGCGACCTGTGATATTGCCGACCTGCATCTGGCCATTCATCCGGATGGCGATGTTGCCCTCTTCAACGGACTGCTGGTCCATCTGGCCGAGAACAGCCGGATCAACGAGGACTTCGTCGGAGGTCACACCTCGGGTCTTGCCGCAGCCCTGGTGGCTGCATCCCGCCTGACCATGTCCGAACTTTCCGATGCAACAGGCATTTCGGGAATGCTGATCCGCCAGTTCTTCTGGCTCTTCGGTCAGACCGAGAAAGTCGTCACCTGCTATAGCCAAGGGGTCAACCAATCAGCCAGGGGCACCGACAAGGTCAATGCCATCCTCAACTGCCATCTTGCCACGGGACGGATAGGTCGGCCGGGCATGGGGCCGTTCTCGCTGACTGGCCAGCCAAACGCCATGGGAGGGCGCGAGGTCGGCGGACTGGCCAACATGCTTGCCGCCCATATGGCGATCGAGGACCCGGTCGACAGAGACCGAGTTCAACGGTTCTGGAATTCGCCCGTCATTGCCGCAAAGCCGGGGCTCAAGGCCGTCGACATGTTCGACGCAGTTGCCAAGGGCGGCATCAAGGCGATCTGGATCATGTCCACCAATCCGGTGGTCTCGATGCCGGATGCGAATGCGGTTCGGGCCGCTCTTGAGGCGTGTCCGCTCGTTGTCGTCTCCGATATCCAAAGGGATACAGATACGGCGCGTCTCGCGCATGTTCTGCTCCCTGCGACCGGATGGGGCGAGAAATCGGGGACGGTGACCAATTCGGAACGAAGGATTTCACGGCAGAGGCCGTTCCTGCCGCCGCCTGGCAACACGCGGGCCGACTGGTGGCAACTTGCGGAAGTCGGCAAGCGAATGGGCTTCGGTCACGCCTTCGACTATCGCTCCTCAGCAGAGATCTTCGCCGAACATGCCATGCTCTCAGCCTTCGAAAACCGTGGCAGTCGAGACTTCGACATCGGTACCTATGCCGATATCGACGAGACGGTCTATGACGATCTCGCACCATTTCAGTGGCCTCAGCCTGCAGGCGCAATTTCCCGTGACCGGTTGTTCGCAGAGGGCGGGTTCTACACCACCGACGGCAAGGCTCGCCTCGTGCCGGTCTCGAGCCCTGCCCGACCAACCATCGATACGGCCTATCCTTTCATACTGAATACAGGTCGAATCCGCGATCAGTGGCACACGATGACGCGCACGGGAAAGAGCGCCCGGCTGTCCGCCCACATTGCCGAGCCCTTTTGCGAGATTCATCCCTCCGATGCGCATGAAACCGGCATCTCGGACGCCGATCTCGTGCGTGTCGGCGGCAGATTCGGCGGGTCGATCATTGTGAGGGCTCTCATCACCGAGCGGCAGACGCGCGGATCCGTATTCGTTCCGATGCACTGGACGGGAGAAACGGCTCCGAGCGCACGGGTCGATACGCTGGTCCCGCCGGATCATGACCCGATATCGGGCCAACCAGCCTTGAAGCATGCCATGGTCTCGATCGCCCGGCAGGAGGTCTCTGTTCAAGGTTTCCTTGCGACGGCGCAACGGCCAGGTGACCTGCCGTTTTCCTATTGGGCAATCGCCCCGGCGACGGGTGGCTACCGGCTGGAGTTCGCAGGTGACGAGCCGGTCTGCGGATGGGATAGCTGGCTTCGCACGAGCCTTCGTCTCGACGGCACACAGGAATTGACTGCATATCGGGACCGGCGGGCAGGTGAGCAGCGACTGCTCGCCTTCGATGGCAACCGGCTCATTGCAGCCCTTTTCGTGTCGTGCGGTCCCGTCGCCGTCTCGCGGCAATGGGCCGTGGATCAACTGGTCGGTCACCACGGTGACCTCCAGGCAAGATCCATGCTGACCGCGGGCAGACCCGCAGCCGGGCGACCGGACAAGGGATCAATCGTCTGCTCGTGCTTTTCCGTAGGCGTCAACGAAATCACTGCAGCCGCGCAGCGTGGCTGCCGCTCCGTTGACGCGGTCGGCCAGGCCTTGAACGCCGGCACCAATTGTGGATCGTGCCGTCCGGAGATCAGGAGGATCATCGATGCCAGCCAAATGCTCGCCGCCGAATGAGGGAGGTGAGCGAATAGCGCCGCTCGCCAAGCTTCCTATTTTCTGGAATCTCTCGAACAAACGGACAGTTGTCGCCGGCGGATCCGAAGGCGCAGCCTGGAAAGCGGAACTTCTCATCGCATGCGGCGCGAAGGTCGAACTCTACTGTATGCCCGAGGAACTTGGCGAAACCATGCGATCGCTGGTCACACGCGGGGTCGTGACGTTTCATCAGCACCCCTGGCATTGCGAGATCTTCCGAGGTGCGGCGATGGCGCTGGCAGATTGCGAGACGGATGCGGAAGCCCGCGCCTTTTCCTGCGCGGCTGCGGCTGCCGGCGTACCGGTCAACGTGATCGACAAGCCCCGCTACTGCCAGTTCCAGTTCGGCTCGATCGTCAATCGTTCGCCGGTCATCGTGTCGATTTCCACGGACGGCGCAGCGCCGATCCTGGCGCAGGCAATACGACAGCGCATCGAGGCATTACTGCCTCCTGCACTGCGGCATTGGGCTGCGCTGGCCCATTCGGTCCGCGAAACCGTGAACCGCCGCTTGACGCCCGGGCCACAACGAAGGCTCTTCTGGGAGCGCTTCGTCGGCCAAGGCATGCTGGCGAATGACCCGCCACCGGACGACTTGGCCGACCATCTCATCAGCGAGGTCGAGCGGCTTACCCCCAGACCGGTATCGGGATCGATCGTGCTGGTCGGGGCGGGACCGGGCGATCCGGAACTTGTCACCCTCAGGGCAATGCGAGCCCTGCAGGCTGCAGATGTCATCCTCTTCGACGAAGCCGTCTCGCCGGGAGTGCTGGAACTTGCACGACGTGAGGCAAGGCGTTTGGCTGTCGCCAAGCGAGGCGGCATCACGAGCTGTCGTGACGAGGAAACAAGAGACATGATGCTGCTCTTCGCCAAAAATGGCCAGCGAGTCGTCCGGTTGAAGGCAGGGGATCCGATGATCCATGATGGGGCCGAGGACGAGATCACTCGCCTGCGGCGGGAGGGTGTCGACGTCGACGTCATTCCCGGGGTCACCGCCGGCATGGCAGCCCAAATGTCACACGTCGCCTCCGTTCCCCGTTTCAGGAATGTTAGAAGATGCGCTTCGTGACGGGGCGATCTTCAGGCCGGCCGGTTGGAAGACCATGGCCATCCTTGCCCCTGGCGAGCATCTTGATGTCGAAATCAGCCGCTGAGGCGAAGCGCGGGATGGCGAGAACGAGGGCTGCAACGGCGGCGAGTCTGGTGAAGTGGCGTGCCATGGTCTGTCACTTTCAAGCGTGAACGTGATCGTTTCGATCATCCTGTCAGCGCTATTGCGCAGTGTGGCTGCGCTACTACCCGAGCAGGCGGAAATCCTGCTGCCACTCGCAAACCTCTGCTGGATCAGGGGGGTTCTGGGGTATTCAACGATTTATGCACCACTCATCCTCGGCAAGCGCTGAGTTGCTCACCGCCACAGATGCGTTCAAGGGCTGCCGGCGCTGCTTTGCCAGGCCCCGGCGGCCCTGCGTTTTGCAAGATGCTGATGCAGCAAAACCCGATGGGTCTGGGTGCATCACACGCACGGTTCCAATATCACAGACGCACTGTGGTGTCGGCCTGCGTGAAACATCTCGTCTTCCGCCGTAAAGCAGATCAGATCTGTCTTTGGCAGCTCCTTCAGCCCATGTTGATGAAGTCCTCATCGAGATGATGGATATGGATCTCCAGAAGTCGGCACGCTGCTTGCGAATCGCCAGCCTCACAGGCTGCAAGGATCTGCCGGTGTTCGTGCATGGACCGCATGGGATGCGGACTGCCTGACATGAAGACATGGGTCCGGACGCCGATGACCGTGCTGATCGATCGGCTGTAAGCCGATTCCAGCTGCCTGTTGTCGCAATGGCTAAGGAATGCGAGGTGAAACGCCATGTCATGACGGGAATAGGCCTGCAAATCCGTGACCTGCAATGCGCCTTCCATGGCCTCCAGCGAGGCGCGCATGCTGGTGAGCAACTGCGGCGACTGGCGTTCCAGCGACAAGCGCAGAGCTGCGGTTTCCAGGATTGCCCGATATTCGCAAAGCTCGCTCACGGTGCGGGCGTCGGGCATATAC
>CALSAF010000006.1:0-61663 GCA_943372805.1 Rhizobium sp. Q54 | reverse complement strand
ACACCTATTTGCTCCGCCGTCGTGGCGACAGTTCCGGCTGCGTCGTCTTCGAGGACTACAATCAGTTCCTCAACGCCTACAAGCGCGGCCATGTGAAGACCCTGATCGTTGTGCCCAGCATGCGCGATCTCCCGAAATACATGGCGATGCTCTGACGAAGAAGGCCTCCGAGACAAGTCACGGAGGCCTTCTTTCTTCCTGTCCATTGGAGGCTGGCTGCAATTGCCATGATCCGCGTGTTTTAAATGGCCCGGATCAGCGTGTGTGACATCATCACCGCAGGTGCCGCACTGATGTCACCCGCTTTCCTCACAGCTCTCGTTTTCTGGTTCGCTGGGGAAGGCGCGCGACAGGTCCGTATCTTAGAACTCCTGCCATTCGTCCTGCTTGAGGGCGGCGTTTCCGTGCGCTGGCGCCGGACGCGACGGAGCTCGCTGCGGCGCGCTCGTCGGCGCGGCGGATGTGGCGGCCCGCGGCGCCGCGTGGCTTGCAGCAGCAGGTGCCAGCTTGCCGCTTTCATGCTTGCCGAGCGTGAAGCGGGAAATGAACTGGCGCAGGCGTTTTGTCTCGTTTGCCAACGTCGCGCTCGCCGCATTCGATTCTTCGACCATCGCGGCGTTCTGCTGCGTGACCTGGTCCATCTGGTTGACCGCCGAATTCACCTCGGACAGGCCGGTGGCCTGTTCGCGCGCGGAGCTGGCGATGGCCTGCATGTGATCGTTTACCGCCACGATGTTGTCCTGGATTGTCCTCAGGGCCTCGCCGGTCTCGCTGACCAGTTTCACACCATTCTTAACCTCTTCCGACGAGTTGCGGATCAGGTCCTTGATCTCCTTCGCTGCCTGGGCTGATCGCTGCGCCAGTTCGCGCACTTCCTGGGCAACAACGGCAAAGCCCTTGCCGGCTTCGCCGGCGCGGGCCGCCTCGACGCCGGCATTCAGCGCCAGCAGGTTGGTCTGGAAGGCGATCTCATCGATGACGCCGATGATGTTGGAGATCTGGTTTGAGGATTGCTCGATCCGCGCCATGGCGCCGACGGCCTCGGCGACAATCTGGCCGGATCGTGTGGCGCTGGTGTCGGCGGCCTGTGTCGCGTGGCGGGCTTCCTCTGCCCGTTTCGAGGCATTGTTGACGTTGACGGTGATCTGGTCCAGCGCCGCGGCCGTTTCCTCAAGCGATGCTGCCTGCTGCTCCGTACGCTTGGAGAGATCCTCGGCGCTCGAACTGATCTCGCGGCTGCCGCTGTCGATCTGGTCGGTCGAACGGGCCACCGCGCCGAGGGTTGAGGCCAGCTGCGAGACAGCCTCATTCAGATTGGTGCGCAGCGGTTCGAAGTCGGGTGCGAAGGCCTTGTCGAGGGTGAAGCTCACATCACCATTCGCCAGCCGGCTCAACGCATCCCCGATGGTGTCCACGGCATGCACGCGCTCGGTCACATCGGTTGCAAACTTCACAACCTTGGTCACGCGCCCGCGATCGTCCAGGATCGGATTGTAGGACGCATTGATCACGACCTTCTTGCCGCCTTTGCCATAGCGGGTGAACTCTGAAACCTGGAACTTGCCGGCCCTGAGTTGCGTCCAGAATGCCTGATAGTCGGGGCTGCGCGCATAGTCGGCATCCACGAACATGCTGTGATGCTTGCCCTTGATCTCTTCCATTCTGTAACCGAGGGCATCAAGGAAGTTCTGGTTCGCCGAGACGATCTCTCCATCGGGCGTAAACTCGATGATTGCCTGCACCCGACTGATCGCGGCCATCTGGTTGCTATAGTCGAGGTTCTGTAGGCGCTCCTTGGCATTCGCCCATTCGACGACGAATCCGGTGGTTTTGGCGCCACTTTTTAATGGGGTCACAATCAGATCGAAGGCCCGGTGGCCCACCCAGATTGTTGCCTTGTGCTGGTTTTTCAGGCTGGCCAGCATGTTCCGTTGATGGCTCGGGTCCTTGTGAAAGATGTCAATGTTGCTGCCGATCAGATTGTTGAAGTCGAAGCGCGGCAACTCCTTCTTCAGGTCGCTCTCCGCTTCTTTCATCAGTTCCTTGGCCGCGGTATTCATGTAACGGATGATGAGCTTCTCGTCCGCAATCATGATGTTGGCAGTGATGATTTCCAATGACTCGAGTTGTACGCGGTTGCGGGAGGAAATTCCGAACATGGTTAGGTCCTTTGCCCAGGCATTGACGATACTCATCGGCTGCTGAGAAGCCGAGGATTGATAGCCTGCAGGATCGCAGTTGTGTTTGATGAAGGTTACAATCCAACTTTGATTCTGCTTGTTATATGTTTTGAATATATAAAATTAGAGGTATTAAATGTGTTAATGGACAGCAGCCCCGGAAGCCGGTGGCCAAAGCATCAGCTGGACATCGCAAACGAAAAAGGCCGCGATCGCTCGCGGCCTCTCCCCGTAAGTTCTCGCCGGCCTGTCAGAACAGAACACTTGCGCCTTCATCGGCAGGCCCGGAAATGCGGCGGAAGCTTGCAAAGAGTTCACGACCCATACCGAACTCATTGTCATCGAGATTGGTGGTCGCCAGCGGCCGGGCATCAAACTCCGCGGCATCGACCAACACTTCAAGCGTCCCAGCGATGGCATCGAGGCGAACGATATCGCCGTCCTTGATCCGGGCGATAGCCCCGCCATCCACCGCTTCGGGCGTCACATGAATTGCCGCAGGGACCTTGCCGGATGCGCCCGACATGCGTCCGTCTGTGACCAGCGCCACCTTGAAGCCGCGGTCCTGCAGCACGCCGAGCGGCGGAGTGAGACGGTGCAGTTCCGGCATGCCGTTCGCCTTCGGTCCCTGGAAACGGACGACGGCGACGAAGTCCTTTTCCAGCTTGCCGGCCTTGAAGGCCTCCTGCAGGGCCTGCTGATCGTTGAAGACGATAGCCGGGGCTTCGACGATATGGCGTTCCGGCTTGACCGCCGAGATCTTGATGACCGCTTTGCCGAGATTTCCCGTCAGCATCTTCAGGCCGCCATTGGCCTGGAATGGCTTGTCGATGGTGGTGAGTACCTTCGGATCGGCGCTCACTTCCGCAGCCGGTTCGCGATGCACGGTGCCGTCGTCGGCCAGCTTGGGATCGATGGTGTAGGCGGCGAGACCCTGGCCGTACACGGTGCGCACATCGTCATGCACGTAACCGGCCTTGAGCAGTTGCTTGATCAGGAAGCCCATGCCACCGGCAGCGTGGAAATGGTTCACGTCGGCAAGCCCGTTCGGATAGACGCGGGCGAGCAGCGGCACGATGTCGGAGAGTTCCGAAATATCCTGCCAGGTCAGCTGGATGCCGCCGGCGCGCGCCATGGCAATCAGGTGAATCGTGTGGTTGGTCGAGCCGCCGGTTGCGTGCAAGCCCACCACACCGTTCACGATCGAGCGTTCGTCGATCATTTCGCCGGCCGGGGTGAATTCGTTGCCGAGAGCGGTGATCGCCAGCGCCCGCTTGGCCGCTTCCTTTGTGAGCGCGTCACGCAGAGGTGTGCCCGGATTGATGAAGGAGGCGCCGGGCAGGTGGAAGCCCATGATCTCCATCAGCATCTGGTTGGAATTGGCGGTGCCATAGAAGGTACAGGTGCCGGGGCCGTGATACGATTTGGATTCCGCTTCGAGCAGTTCAGCGCGACCGACCTTGCCTTCGGCGTAGAGCTGGCGGATGCGCGACTTCTCGTCGTTCGGAAGGCCTGATGTCATCGGACCCGCCGGGATGAAGACCGATGGCAGGTGGCCGAAGGTGAGGGCTGCAATCATCAGGCCCGGTACGATCTTGTCGCAGACGCCGAGATAGACGGCCGCATCGAACATGTTGTGCGAAAGGCCGATGGCGGCTGCCATGGCGATGGCATCACGGGAGAAGAGCGACAGCTCCATGCCCGGCTGGCCCTGTGTGACACCGTCACACATGGCGGGCACGCCGCCTGCGACCTGTGCCACGCCGCCGGCTTCGGAAGCCGCCTGGCGGATCAGCGCGGGATAGGTCTCGAAGGGCTGATGAGCAGAGAGCATGTCGTTATAGGCCGTAATGATGCCGAGGTTCGGCACCACGTCGCCTGCGAGTGCTTCCTTGTCCTTGGGGGAACAGACGGCAAAACCATGGGCGAGGTTGCCGCAGGACAGCGTCGAGCGATGCACGCCCTTGGAGATCGCCCTGCGCGTCCGCTCCAGATAGGCTTCACGGGTTGGCTTGGATCGCTCGACGATCCGCTTTGTGATGGCTTCGATACGGCGGTCTGCACTCATCGGATATGGCTCCTCATCTGGCGCGGGCGCTCAAGGCGCATATCGCGCAAAGGCCTTTTCGGCCGGGAAACTCGTCATATGCGCATCAACCCGCCGAGATTGTCACGGCTGGCGAGGGCTCTCCCTCAGGGCGCCCAATAGATGTCGGGTGTTGTCTGGGCTCGTTCAAGAACGGCCCGGATCGGCATGTCCTTTTCATCCGTGCCAGCCAGCGCCTTGTCCAGCACGGCCTTCTTTTCGCCGCCCTCGATATGCACGACCAGCAGGCCGGCATCGTGAAGCGCAGAGAAGGAGAGAGTAAGGCGGGCCTCACCTGCACCCGGCGCTTCCATGGTCATGACCCGGCGCGGCTGTCCCAGATCGAGGGCTGCGGCCAGGTGGTCGCCGCCGGGGAAAAACGAAGCGGTATGCCCATCGGTCCCCATGCCGAGGATCGCCACGTCAAACGGCCTGGTCATCCCTGGAACGATGCCGGAAGCCGTCTTTGCAGCCTCCTCGATCGTTGCCTCGGGGCGATAGAGTGGCACGAATTCAGCCGCTGTTGCCGCATTCTGCAGCAGGTGTGTCTTCACCAGCAGATGGTTCGAGCGCGGATTATCCTCTGGTACGAAACGCTCGTCGACCAACGTGATCTTGACCTTTGCCCAGTCGAGGGCACGTGTCGACAGCGCCTCGAAAAATGCCTTGGGCGTTGAGCCGCCGGAAACGGCGAGCGTTGCCTCGCCCTGCTTTGCAATTGCCGCGGACAATCCCGAAGCGACAGCGTCCGCGAGACCTGCCGCGAGCGCTGCGCCGTTCTCGAATGTCTTCATGTGATGCGCCATGCGGGCCGGCCTCAGTCGTTTTCGTGCCAGGTACGGCCGTCACGCTCGATGAGCGCAATAGCCTGGCTCGGACCCCAGGTGCCGGAGGTGTACCCTTGAGCCTTCTGGCCGATCTCTTCCCAGGCTTTCAGGATCGGATCGCACCACTTCCACGCCGCCTCCACTTCGTCGCGGCGCATGAACAGCGTCTGGTTCGAACGGATTACGTCCATCAGCAGGCGCTCGTAAGCATCAGGATTACGCACGTCGAAGGCCTGGGCAAAGCTCATGTCGAGGGACACATGGCGCAGGCGCATGCCGCCCGGGCCGGGATCCTTGATCATCAGCCACTGCTTGACGCCTTCGTCCGGCTGCAGGCGGATGACCAGCTTGTTGGCCTCTATCCGTCCGGCAGCATCGCCGAAGATGGAATGCGGGATCGGCTTGAAGGCGATGACGATTTCCGACATTCGGGTCGCGAGACGCTTGCCCGTGCGCAGATAGAAAGGCACGCCGGCCCAGCGCCAATTGTTGATCTCGGCCTTGATCGCCACGAAGGTTTCCGTGTCTGAGGCCGAACCCAGTTCTTCCTGATAGCCGTTGACGGCACCGCCGGCAGAGGCGCCGGCGCGATACTGTCCGCGCACGGTCAGCTTCTCGACATTGGTCTCGGTGATCGGCTTCAGCGAACGGAGCACCTTGAGCTTTTCGTCGCGCACGCCTTCGGCATCCATCGAGAAGGGCGCTTCCATGGCAACAAGGCAGAGCAGCTGCAGGATATGGTTCTGCACCATGTCGCGCAGCGCGCCGGCCTTGTCGTAATAGGTAACGCGGCCTTCGAGACCGACGGATTCGGCAACCGTGATCTGCACATGGTCGATATGGGCGGAGTTCCACAGCGGCTCGTAAAGCGCGTTGGCAAAGCGCAGCGCCATCAGGTTCTGCACGGTCTCCTTGCCGAGATAGTGGTCGATGCGGAAGATCTGCTCTTCCTTGAACACTTTGCCGATCGTGTCGTTCAGGATCTGTGCCGAGGCGAGATCGCGTCCGATCGGCTTCTCGACGACGATGCGGGTCGACTTGGTGATCAGCTTGTGGTCGCGGATCTTGTCGGCGATGTCGCCGAAGATCGAAGGCGAGACGGCGAGGTAGAAGGCCCGCACGATGTCCTTGCCCTGGTCGAGCAGCTTCTTCAGGTCTTCCCAGCCCTGGTCGGATTTCGCGTCGACCGAGATGTAGAAGACGCGGGCGAGGAACTTCGCGACTTCGCTCTCTTCCAGCTCTTCGGCCTTCAGATGTTCATGCAGGGCATCGAGCGTGAACTTGCGATATTCCTCATGCGTCATAGCCGTACGCGATGCGCCGATGATGCGCGTCGGTTCGGTCAGTTGGCCGGCGAGCTGGCGGTGAAACAGGGCCGGCAGCAGCTTGCGTTCGGCAAGGTCACCGGTGCCGCCGAAGACGACGTAGTCAAAGGGTTCAACGGGGATGATCTGGCTGCTCATGCGGCATCTCTCGTTCGGCAAAAATCGTTGGACAGGTTCTAATCTAATCGATTTAAAAAAGCCACCCCGATAGGGTGGTTTTTGTCACGCGACGTCGCAGAGAGGATGAACAAAACGTGTTCTGCGACAATCGAACACACCCGCCGGGACCAGATAGGATCAGCGGTCGGCGGGTGTCACTTTTGGCTCAGATCCGATCGCGCAGCGCATACCAGGTCAGCGCCAGGAAGAGCAAAGGTTTGCGCAAGCTAGCGCCCCCGGGGAAAGGCGGGATCTTCAGATCTTTGAGCAAATCCAGTTCCCGCGCATTGCCGGCGACCATATCAGCATACATCTTGCCAGCGTAGTTCGAGAGCATGACGCCATGACCGGAATAGCCGGCGAGCGACGTTACGCCAGGCATCACATCCCGGGCGAAAGGCTTGCGCGGCAGTGTGATGCCGACAGATCCACCCCAGCCATGGGTGATCTCGATGTCTTTCAGATCTGGGTAGATCTCGGCAATCTGGCGGCGGATGTGACTGGAAATATCCCGCGGACTGTCCGCAGTATAGGCTTCCCGCCCGCCGAAGAGCAGTCGTCCGTCGCGGCTCTTGCGGAAGTAGCGCACCACGAACCGGCTGTCGGCGACAGCCTCTGAACCTTTGAGCACTTGCGGGAACCTGTCGAGCGGCACCGTCGCCCCGATGAAGGACCGGATCGGCATGACATGGGCGGCCGTTACCGGCTCCAGATTGCCGATATAGGCATTGGTCGCAATCAGCAGCCGATCAGCGGTGATCGTGCCCTTCTCCGTCTCGATGACGGTCTTGCCGCCTGCCTGACGGATCGCCCTCGCTGGTGTCATCTCGTGGATCTTGGCACCTGCGGCTGCAGCCACCTTTGCCAATCCGACCAGAAGCTTCAGCGGATGGATGTGACCCGTGCCGGTATCGCGAACCCCGTAGTGATAACGCGTGGATCCCACCCGCTCATGGGTCTCCGCGCGATCCATGAAGGAGATATGCGGATAGCCGTAGCGCTCCGCCATCATCTCGACCTCGTGGCGATAGTCCGCTTCCCAGCCGCGCTTGTGCGCCACGTTCAACTGACCGGGAATGTAATCGACATCGATGCCATGCTGCTCGGAAAAATCGAGCAGATAATGTTTGGCGTTCTCCGCCAGGTCGAACAGCGCTTTGGAACGCTCAAAGCCGAGTTCGGCTTCGAGTTCGCCCGGCGAGGCGCGCTGACCGGTGCCCAGCTGACCACCATTGCGGCCGGAGGCGCCATCGCCGAAGCGGTTGCCCTCAATCAAGACGACGGAAACGCCCAGACGCGCGAGATTGTAGGCGGCCTGCAGTCCGGTAAACCCGCCGCCGATGATGGCGACGTCAGCTGTGACAGAGCCGTCGAGGGCCGGATATTCCGGCCGCTCGCCAACACTCGCCTGATACCAGGAAATACCCGGCGCGATCGGGCTTTGCCATGTCATGGAGTTTCCTCCTTCACACGTTGAGCAGGAGGAATTCGCGCTCCCACGGGCTGATCACCTGCATGAAGGTCTCGAACTCGCCGCGCTTGACGCCGGCATAGAGACCGACGAATTCGGACCCGAAGACCTCGTGGAAGTCGGCTTCTCCCTCGAGAAGGGCCACCGCCTCCAAGAGGCCGCGTGGCAAGTCGACGGACCCTTCATTCGCCGATCCTTCAGCCGCAGCCGTCGGTTCGATCTGCTTCATGATGCCCAGGTAGCCGCAGGCGAGTGAAGCCGCGAGCGCGAGATAGGGATTGGCATCCGAGCTTGGCAGACGGTTTTCGACGCGCCGTGCGGCGGCATCCGAAACCGGCACGCGGAACGCGGTGGTGCGGTTGTCGTAGCCCCAGGCGTTGTTGACGGGGGCAGCCATGTCAGGCGTGAGGCGGCGATAGGAATTGACGTATGGCGCCAGCATCACCAGTGCGCTCGGCACGTATTTCTGCATGCCGCCGATGAAGTGGAAGAACTCCGGCGAGGCCGAGCCGTCAGGATTGGAGAAGACGTTCTTGCCAGTCTTGGCATCGACCACCGATTGGTGAATGTGCATCGCGGAACCGGGCTGTCCCTGCATCGGCTTGGCCATGAAGGTCGCATAGATCCCGTGTTTGAGCGCTGCCTCGCGGATCGTGCGCTTGAACATGAATACCTGGTCGGCAAGCTCGATCGGATTGCCGTGGCGCAGGTTGATTTCGAGCTGGGCCGGGCCCTCCTCGTGGATCAGGGTGTCGATCTCGAGCCCCTGCTTTTCCGAGAAGTGATAGATGTCGTCGATCAACTCGTCGAACTCGTTGATGGCGGCGATCGAATAGCCCTGGCCACCGATGATCGACCGGCCGGAGCGGCCCTTCGGCGGATGCAGCGGATAATCCGGATCATCGTTCATCGCGACGAGATAGAACTCGATTTCCGGCGCGACGACAGGCTTCCAACCCTTCTCGTCATAGAGGCGCAGCACGTTTTTCAGAACGTTACGGGGCGTGTAGGAAACGTTCTCGCCGTCGACATTGACGATGTCGCAGATGACCTGCGCAGTCGGATCCGTTTCCCACGGCACGACAGAGAGCGTAGAAAGGTCCGGCAGCAGCTTCAGATCGCTGTCGCGAGGCTCGTAGCGGAAGTTCTCGGTTTCGTCGGGATATTCGCCCGAGATCGTGTGGCGGTAGAGTGCCGAGGGAAGCGCCAGCGACGTGTTCGAGGTGAACTTCGACGACGGCATCATCTTGCCGCGCGGAACGCCGGCAAGGTCTGGCGTGATGCACTCGATGTCTTCGATGCCGCGCGCCCTCAGCCAGGTTGCCGCTTCCTTCCAGCTGGACACGCCGCGCTTCGATCCGGGATCCGGCGGGATAGCCGCTTTCTTGGAGGGCGCGTTCTGGGGTCTCAGCATGGACTTCTTCGCGGGCATGTCTCACCGGTTGGTTGTTGATGTTGGCCATCATAGCCGGAGTTTGGGCTTTGGCGAGGGGGACGCGTTGACTTTGATCATAAGTTTGTCGAGACAGGCGACGTATCCCCGGGAGCAGTGTCATGGCCAGCAAGTACGACGTCGCGATCATCGGAGCCGGTGCCGCCGGCATGATGGCGGCTTTGACCGCCGGCCGGCGCGGCAAGTCGGTCATCGTCCTCGACCATGCCAAGGCTCCCGGCGAGAAAATCCGCATCTCCGGCGGCGGTCGCTGCAACTTCACCAATATCCATGCGGGCCCGAAGAACTACATCTCGCAGAACCCGCATTTCGCAAAGTCTGCGCTCGCCCGCTACACGCCGGCCGATTTCATCGCCATGGTCGGTCGTCACAAGATCGCCTGGCATGAAAAGACCCTCGGCCAGCTTTTCTGCGATGACAGCGCCAAGGACATTATCCGCATGCTGCTGGAGGAAATGCGGGCGGTACATGTCGATCTCCGGCTCTCCTGCGATATCTCGGAGGTGGCGAAGGGTACGGACGGTTTCCGCGTGTCCACGAGTGAAGGGCCGATCCTGGCGGAAAATCTCGTGGTCGCCTGCGGCGGCAAGTCCATCCCCAAAATGGGCGCGACGGGTTTCGCCTATCGTATTGCCGAGCAGTTCGGCCTGCCTGTTACCGAAACCCGACCGGCCCTCGTTCCGCTGACGCTCGAACCCAATCTCCTCGGCGAACTGTCGGAGCTTTCGGGCGTGGCCGTTGACGCCGACGTTTCCCGTGGCAAGACCCATTTCCGCGAGGCGCTGCTCTTCACCCATCGCGGGCTGTCCGGCCCCTCGATCCTGCAGATCTCCAGCTATTGGCGCGAAGGCGACGAGATCATCCTTTCGCTGGAACCCGGCGTTGATTTCGCCGAACAGCTGAAGGGGGCCAAGCGCGAAAATGGCCGCCAGCAGGTGCAAACGGTTCTCGCTCAGCATCTGCCCAAGCGGCTGGCCCAATATCTCGCGGAAACTGCCAAACTGGAGCGCCCGCTCGCCGACCTGCCCGACAAGGCGCTGACCTCGCTCGCCGAACGGATCCGCCGCTGGCCGATCAAGCCGGCAGGCTCGGAAGGCTATCGCACGGCCGAGGTTACCCTGGGCGGGGTGGACACCGATGCCCTCGACAGCCGAACCATGCAGGCGAAATCCGTGCCGGGGCTCTATTTCATCGGCGAATGCGTTGACGTCACCGGTTGGCTCGGCGGATTTAATTTTCAATGGGCCTGGGCCTCGGGCCATGCCGTCGGCGAAAACATGTGACGGAAGTCTCCCGCTTCGGACAAGCTTATATCGGTAATTCAGGGCTTGTTAACATGCGTCGGTCATCCTGCCTGAATGCCGGTGCGACATCCTGCGATGTCGCGACATGAGGTCTGGCCGGCAAAGGCCCGCAAGGGCATGACCTTTCCTGGCCGCATCAAGGACCGCGCCCCATGAACCATGAGACCCGCAAGCCCCGTGCCATCGCCATCGCCGCAACCCGTGCCCGTGACGAGGAGCGTGCGCGCCTTCGCCATCTGAGCATCCTCTGCCTGTATGCCGCCAGTGCCCTTGCAGCACTCGCTTTCGGTCTTCTCGGCTGAACCTGGCTTCCTGTCGTCCCGGAGGATGACAGTGTCCGCATGCGTTTGCATGCTGCCAGACCGCGCCTTTGCGCACGGCAACCACCGCTGCAGGTGGTCTATTTTCCTCGGCTGCTGATCAACTTCCCGCTTCGGGACACCCAGCCCGGCCTTAACTCCGTCTTGAGACTTTTACTGCAACTCTTCTCTTTGGAGTGGAGTGTAGACGGTGACGACGACTGTCGTGCGGTCGATGTTTTTTAAGGGCAGGCGCTGTGAGTACGCCGTCCTGTTTGGGAGGGACTAGTTTGATCGATCAAATTCTTTCGCGTTTTTCGATTTCGACCAAGGTGTTGGCCTTCGTGCTTCCCTTCGTCCTGTCGATCACCGCAGTCGGTCTCATGGGCCTCTATGCATCCGGCCTCCTGCAGCAGCGCATGGAGATCTCCAACGGCACGATGCGCTCTCTCAACGGTTTCAAGAATGTCACCGCTGCGATGACGCGGTTCCTTGATCACACGTCCGAAGAGACACGCACCACCGTTGTGTCCGAACTCTCTGGCCAGCAGGCCACGCTCAATCAGAACATCTCAGAAATCGGCGCCGACGGTACAGGTCGCAAGTTCCTCGACGAAGCGATATTAGGAACGGGTGCCGTCAATCAGAAGATCGACACGCTCTGGCAATTGCATGAAGCCGAGGTCAAGCTTGCCGCCGCCGTCCAGGAACACCTCAAGGGCCTCATGGCCCAGCAGATCCGAGTGTCCGACGAGGCGCAGAAACTCCAGCGCGCGGTACTCGCGGGCGAGAACGACGCCAAAAGTGCACTCAAGGAGGCGGATCGCCTGTCTGCTGCTGCCCGCCATCTGGCAGAGGTGAGCAAGGGCTACTTCTCCGCCGGGCTGCCGGAAGAACAATTCCCGTATCTGCAGAAGCAGGTACCGGAACTGGTCAAGACCCACCGCAAGATCGCCAATGCGCTGCCCGCTGAACACAAGGACATGGGCAAGGCTCTCCAGGCCGCGATCAATGACATCAAGAAGATCGTCTCGACGGATGACACGAGCATGGAGGCGGGCCGAGCAGCTGGCAGCATTCTCGCACGGTTCCGTGGTTTCCAGGCCGTTCTGGAACAGAGTGCGGCGGCGAAATACGCAGAGTCTGTCCAGAAGTTCGCAGCCGTCGAGACCGGCGCGGTGCAGGCAGCCGACATCCTGGTCGGCAGCCGTACTCTGATCGCTGATGTCTATGACTTGCGAATCCTGACGGGGGCCTTTCTCAATGTGAAGGATGAAAAGACCCGCGAGCCTATCCTGCGCCAGATCAGGCTGATCGGCGACAACCTCACGGTTCTCGGCGGCAGCATTTCCGACAAGGCCTTCTATGACAGCCTGACGGCGGCCATCACGCCGCTGCTCGCAGCATTGACGACCGATACGGAAGGCTTGGTGAAAACCAGCGCCGAGCGCATTGCAAGCTTTGACGAAGCGAGCCGCACGATGGACTCGATCTGGGCCTCGCTGACCTCTTTCGCGGATCTCCAGAAGGATGTTGCCGGCACCGAACGGCAGGAGGCAAACCGCCTGTCGATCGGCACGATGATCGCCGGCGTCATCCTTGCCGTCATTGGCGGTTTCGCCCTCGTCCTGACGCTTCAGCGCCCGATTGCCCGCATCACCTCGACGATGCAGCGCCTCGCAGAGGGCGACCTCGAAGCTGGCATCGCCGGCGACAAGCGTGGCGACGAGATCGGAGCCATGGCCCGCGCGCTGGCCGTCTTCAAGACGAACGCTCGCACCAAGCTCGAGATCGAGTCCGAGCGTCAGCGCGAGCAGATGGAGGCGGAAGCCGAGCGTCGCCGCAACGACGAGGAAAAGCAGGCGCTCGACCAGCAGATCGAGCATGCCGTGGGCAAACTCGCCCAGGCGCTGGAGCGTCTCGCCAATGGCGACATCTCCTTCGAGATCGAAGGCCGCTTCCACGGCCGCCTGGAGCAGCTGCGCAACGACTTCAACCTATCGCTTGCCCGCCTGCGTGACACCATGCACCAGATTTCAGGCAATGTTGACCAGATCCAGAACAATGGCCGCCAGATGGCGCAGTCTGCGCTAGATCTCGCCCGCCGCACCGAGCAGCAGGCAGCCTCGCTTGAAGAAACGGCAGCCGCCGTCGATGAGATCACCGCTGCCGTGCGTTCGTCCTCGGAGCGCGCCGAAATGGTCAATGGTGTCGTGCGCGAAGCCAAGAAGAATGCGGACGAATCCGCCGTCGTCGTCGGCAGCGCGATCTCGGCCATGGGCCGCATCGAGGAAGCCTCGCGCCAGATCTCCAACATCATCGGCGTGATCGACGAGATCGCCTTCCAGACCAACCTCTTGGCCCTCAACGCCGGCGTCGAAGCAGCCCGTGCGGGTGAAGCCGGCAAGGGCTTTGCCGTCGTCGCGCAGGAAGTCCGCGAACTCGCTCAGCGTTCGGCGGGTGCGGCGAAGGAGATCAAGGCGCTCATCAACCGCTCGGCCGAAGAGGTGGCCAATGGCTCCACCCACGTCCAGCAGACGGGCACGGTGCTGTCGCGGATCGGAACCCAGATCGCGACGATCAGCGAGCATATCGAAAAAATCGCCGAGACCAGCCGCGAGCAATCGGGAGCGCTCCACGAGGTCAATGGTGCCGTCGGGCGCATGGATCAGATGACACAGCAGAATGCAGCCATGGTCGAAGAAGCCACGGCAGCAACGCAGGATCTCTCCGGCCAGACCGATATGTTGCGCGATCTCCTGCAGCAGTTCCGCATCGAGGCAGAGGTTCGAGGGGCATCCGGCCGGACTGCCGCCTGACGCGGCGGTCTTGACGACGCAGGTCCGGACATCCGGGCCTGTTGCTTTTGGCACGAGCGGGCGCCTTTGTTTGGGCTCTCTGTCTGAGATCTGTCGAATATGCTGCAGAATGAATGAATTAGGTCGTTCAGGATTTCTTTAAGATCCGCGGTCCACAGTCGATCCAGCCCAGATTTGGGCGATAATTCGGCGCGTTTAGAGACCGAGGGGAACACAATGTTCATTGATCGCCTTTTGGCACGTTTCAAGATTCAGACAAAGGTTCTGGTCTTCATCTTGCCCTTTGTCATCAGCATCTCTGCTGTCGGTTTCACCGGCCTCTACGCGTCGAAGATGCTGCAGGGCCGGATGGATATCTCCAACACGGTTCTGCAGACCTTGAGCGGCTTCAAGCAGGTCTATGTCGGGATGACCCGATTCCTGCAGAACACCAATGAGGAAACGAGGGCGGCGCTCGACCAGGAGCTGGCGGCGCAGTCAACGGCTCTCGCGTCGGCGGCCGAAGGTCTTGCCGGACAGGAAGGTGAGGTGGAGATCCGCAAGGCCATCGCCGGCACGGCAGCCATCACCACCAAAGCTGCTGATCTCTGGGCGAGCTATCAGCAGGAGGTGACGCTGCGCCAGGGCGTCGAGTCGGATCTCGCGGCCTTGATGGAGGAGCGCGACAGACTGCTGCAATACGCGACCACTGTTCGTGATGGCCTCGCCGCCGACGAGGCCAAGGCGAAAGGACTGCTACGCGAGGCCGAGCGACTGACCCGCGGCGCCAACAGCATTTCGAAGATCGTCTCCGACTTCAACAACCTCGCGACGCCCGCCGAAAAGATGGAACTGATCAAGCGCGAATTTCCCGCACTGGAAATCGCCTCGACGGAAGTGAATGAAGCGCTGCCGGTCGACCAGAAGGTCGTTGGCTCGGCCATTACCGACAGTCTCGTGCAGATCCGGAAGCAGCTGGAGACCGGCGTCTTCAACGATCAGACGATCGGCGTCGTGGATCGCGCCGTCAACATCATGCGCCCCGCCGGCATCAAGCTTCAGGGAGCTTCGACCATGAAGTCCCGCCAGGCCACGCAGGTTTTCGGTTCGCTCGACCAGCCGATGGCCGAGGCGACGGCCCTGCTCGACGCCACTCGTGATCTCGTCGAGGTGGTCAATGCGGCGGATTCCCGCGCGGCCCGCTTCCTTGGCCAGCCCTCGCAAGACAATCGGCAGGCACTTGGGGAGGCGTTGGCCGCCGTCAAGTCCTCCGCCGACGGACTGGGCACCAAGGCACCGGCCTCCGAAGACGTGAAGACCCGGATCGGCGCAATCCTGCCGCTCGCCGGCTCGATCGGGACCCGTGCGGATGCCCTGGTCACCCTGTCAACCGACCGGCTGGCCGCCTATGAGGCTGCAGCCTCAGATATTGATGCCATCTGGCAGGACCTGACCCGCTTCGCTGCGCTTCAGCGCGATGCCGCCGGCACGGCGCGAGATGCCGTCGATCAGATCTCGCTGACGGCAACCTTGCTTGGTGTTGTTATTGCCGTCTTTGCTGGCATTGGCCTTGTCGTCACGTTCAAGGGACCGATCAACCAGATCACTGCTGCCATGCGCCGTCTGGCGTCCGGTGACCTCGACGCCTCCGTCGCTGCCGATGGTCGTGCCGACGAAATCGGCGAGATGGCACGCGCGCTCGGCGTGTTCAAGGACAATGCACTGGCCAAGATCCGGGTCGAAGAGGAGAGCGAACGGACGCGCGCCGCAGCCGAGGCCGAGCGACTGGCAAATGAAGCCCAGAAGCGCGAGACCGAGCAGCAGGTGGAATTCGCGGTCCATGCCCTCGCAGACGGCCTGGAGCGGCTCGCCTCAGGCGATGTGTCGGCCACGATCGACACGCCCTTCTCGGGCAGCCTTGACCGCCTCCGCCTCGATTTCAACCGGTCCCTGACGCGGCTTCAGGACACGATCCGTCAGATCCAGTCCAATGTCGGTGCGATCCAGGGCAATGTCCGCCAGATGGCCCATTCGACGGACGAGCTGTCTCGCCGCACCGAAAACCAGGCAGCCTCGCTGGAAGAAACTGCCGCTGCCGTCAATGAGGTGACCAGCAATGTCCGTGCCGCCGCCGAAAAGGCGCACGAGGCGAACGGCATCGTGCAGGAGACCAAGCGCAACGCCGAAACCTCCTCGAAGGTGGTCACCGATGCCGTGACTGCCATGACCCGCATCGAACAGGCCTCTGGCCAAATCGAGCAGATCATTGATGTGATCGAGGACATCGCTTTCCAGACCAATCTCCTGGCGCTCAATGCCGGCGTCGAAGCCGCCCGTGCCGGTGAGGCCGGCAAGGGGTTTGCCGTCGTGGCGCAGGAAGTGCGGGAACTCGCCCAGCGCTCGGGGCGTGCCGCGAACGAGATCAAGGCGCTGATCCACACATCCTCCACCGAGGTCGGCGCAGGCGCCAAGCTCGTGCAGCAGACGGGCCAGGCCCTGAACATCATCGCAGGCCAAATCACCGAGATCACCTCCCATGTCGAAGCTATCGCTGCCATGAGCCGTGATCAGTCGGTCGCGCTGCAAGAGGTCAACAGTGCCGTCGGTCAAATGGACCAGCTGACTCAGCAGAATGCAGCAATGGTTGAGGAAACCTCAGCGGCTTCGCGCATGCTCGCCGATGAAGCGGACCAACTCGTCAGCCTGCTCACGGAATTCCGCGTCGAAGCGGATCACCAGCGTTTCGGCAGCCGCGCTGCCTGATTTCGCCCCTTGGATGAACAGGAAAGCCCGGCGCATTGCGTCGGGCTTTCTTGCATCAGGCTTCCTTCAGGCAACATGCTTGGCTGCCTCCGGGGTTGGAATGGTCTCTCTCTGCCGCATCCGCTGTGAACGGTCGAACAGCACGCGGATGACCCGTGACCACCGCCGCCACGGAGGTTCGCTGTAGCTGGCGTAGAATTCGTCTTCGGACAGGCGCTCGCGTCCACCCAGTTGTTGTTGAAGGGTGATGATGGAAAATGCCGCATAGACTTCATGCATGACGGATCTCCTCTCGTGGATGCCGTCTTCTCTTCTATTCACCAAATGCGGATGCATGAGCAGCGGTTATCGTGCTATGTCTTTCATTTATGAAAAACATAGCCTGGGATGCCTATCAGCTCTTTCTCGCCGTCGCCCGTCAGGGCGGCCTGACGGCAGCTGCCGAGGTGACGGGTCTGAGTGCGGCGACATTGGGTCGCCGCATGGTCGAACTCGAACAGGCGCTGGGACGGGAGCTCTTTCTGCGCAGCCAGACCGGGTACCGTCTGACTGCGGACGGCAGCCAGCTCCTGGAGCATCTGGTTGAACTGGAGGCCGGCAGCCGGCGGGTTGAAGAATGGCGTCGCGGTACCTCGGGGCAGTCGCTTGTTCGCATCAGCCTCGGCACCTGGATCGCCTGGCTTCTGTGCCAGAACATGTCGGTGATCCGCACCCCGCGGGACGACTTTCGCATCGACCTGCATGTCGCCGAGCACCGTGCCCGGCTTGCCCATCGTGAAAGTGACATCGGCATCCGTGCATTTGAACCCGAAGAGCCGAACCTCGCGGCCATCCCGGCGGGCGAGGTAGCCTATGCGGCGTACAAGGCGCGCAACAGGGAATGGCTGGGACCTGAGCCCTGGGTCGCTGTCGATGACGAAAACGCAGTCTCCGCCTACCTGCGCTGGCCGCGCCAGCAAGCGACCGACCGCATCGCGGTGACCGTCAACCGGCCGCGCTCGCTGAGGGATCTGATCAGAGCAGGCGCCGGTCTGTCCGTTCTTCCCTGCTTCGTCGGCGATCTCGATCCGATGCTTGAACGTGCCGGTGAGGAAATCCCGGAGCTGCGTCATCGCCAGTGGATCGTGATGAACAATGACGACCGTCACCGCAGCGACATCCGCACCGTCGCCGACCGGCTTGCGAAACTCCTGAAGTCCCACCGGGATATTCTTGCGGGCAAGCGCCCCAGCACCAGCGGCTGAATACAAGCGAAAAACCCGCACGATGATCCGCTCCTCCCCCGAGGCGATCATCGTGCGGGAACCGGTCCGGAGGTCAGGTGCCGGACGGGGGATGGGCTGGTGGCTCAGGCAGCCTGATGGTTGCCCTGGGTCACTATGACGGGGATCAGCAGATCACCCCAGTTGCCGTCCCCACCATGATGGCGGGCGGAGCGAACGAGTTCGACCGAGACGCCGGCATCGACGGCCTTCATGATCGAATGGTTGAGACGGTGCAGGTCGTTGGCCAGCATGCGGATCATGGCCTGCTGGTCGGTGCTCATGGCCGAGGACTGTTCTTCGGCGCGTTCCTTGACTCGGGTCTGGGGTGTCATGGCATTTCTCCTCTTGGTGTTCGGGGTTCTTGAAGTCACCTCCCCCCTCAAGGGGGAGGTCTTGAGCCTAGCTGCGGGTGGGGGTGAACCTGTGGCGGTTGCGACGGTCACCCCACCCCGGCACTGCGTGCCGACCCTCCCCCTCAAGGGGAGGGTGCGATTCTTATTCCGCAGCCGGCTTGAACTGCTCGGTTTCGGTCGATTCCTTCATCGCGGTCGTCGAGGACTGGCCGGCGGTGATGGCAAGCGAAACGGCATCGAAGTAACCGGTGCCGACTTCGCGCTGGTGCTTGGTCGCGGTGTAACCGTTGACCTCGGCGGCGAATTCCGCCTCCTGCAGCTCCGAATAGGCCGCCATCTGGCGATCCTTGTAGCCGCGAGCCAGTTCGAACATGCCGTAGTTCAGCTGGTGGAAGCCGGCGAGCGTGATGAACTGGAACTTGTAGCCCATCGCACCCAGTTCGCGCTGGAACTTGGCAATCGTCGCGTCGTCGAGGTGCTTCTTCCAGTTGAAGGAAGGCGAGCAGTTGTAGGCGAGCTTCTTGCCCGGATGGACCTTGTGCACGGCTTCGGCGAACTTGCGGGCCTGTTCGAGATCCGGCTTGCCGGTCTCCATCCAGATCATGTCGCAGTAAGGAGCGTAGGCGATTGCGCGGGCAATGCAGGGCTCGATGCCGTTCTTGACCTGGTAGAAGCCTTCCGCAGTGCGGCCCGCGTCATAATCGACGAAGGGCTGGTCGCGCTCGTCGATGTCTGATGTCAGCAGCTTTGCGGCCTCTGCATCGGTGCGGGCTACGATCAGCGTCGGGACGCCCATGATGTCGGCGGCAAGACGGGCAGCCGTCAGGTTGCGGATATGGGCGGCCGTCGGGATCAGAACCTTGCCGCCGAGATGGCCGCACTTCTTTTCCGAAGCCAGCTGGTCTTCAAAGTGAACGCCCGCGGCGCCGGCTTCGATGAAGGCCTTCATGATTTCGAAGGCGTTCAACGGTCCGCCGAAGCCGGCTTCCGCGTCGGCGACGATCGGCGCGAACCAGGTATCGACCGAAAGGCCCTTGCCCTCCTGGGTTTCGATCTGGTCAGCGCGCTGCAGTGTGCGATTGATGCGCTTGGCAAGCTCCGGAGCGGCGTTGGCCGGATAGAGCGACTGGTCCGGATACATGGCGGAGGCCGTGTTGGCGTCGGCCGCAACCTGCCAGCCGGAGAGGTAGATGGCCTTGAGGCCCGCACGGACCATCTGCATGGCCTGGTTGCCCGACAGAGCGCCGAGTGCGTTGATATAGGCTTCCTCGTTGATCAGCTTCCAGAGGCGGTTCGCGCCCATTTCGGCAAGCGTATGCTTGATCTCGACCGAGCCGCGCAGACGCTTGACGTCTGCCGCAGTGTAAGGGCGATCGATGCCGTCAAAGCGGCCCTTGGGGGCATTCGGAACGAGATTGTAAAATTCAGTCATATCGTGTCTCCCTGTCACTGCTCGGCGCTGACCAAGTGAAGTTCTTCGGGTTGCCTTGGTTGCTTCTGATGTGACTAGATTTACATCGCACTGCAAAATACGGCCAGAAAATTCGATAAAACAACAAGATGAAAGAGGTTAGGCTGTCTTGTCTTTGACAGGCATGCGATGTAAATTTGTAAATGGTGTCAAAAAATGGCGGGGTGTGGCCTTGGTCATTCTTGTAAAGGACCTGTAAAATGGCAGAACGCAAGATCTTTGCGGGCCCCCGTGTCCGCCGCATCCGCAACGGTCTCGGCCTCACCCAGACGGCCATGGCCGAGGCTTTGGAGATTTCGCCCTCCTACCTCAACCTGATCGAGCGCAACCAGCGCCCGCTGACTGTCCAGCTGCTGCTCAAGCTCGCCTCCGTCTACAAGGTCGATCTCGATGAGCTGCAGGGTGAGGCCGGTGGTTCGACGAGCCAGTTGCGCGAGGTCTTCGCCGATCCGCTTCTGTCGGGTGAATTGCCCGGCGACCAGGAACTGATCGAGGTGGTGGAAGCAGCACCGAATGCCGCCAGCGGCATCGTCAAGCTCTACCGCGCCTATCGAGAACAGGCGGCGAGGCTCTCCGATCTCGCGGACCTTCTGGCGCGCGAGGGGCACGAAACCTCCCTCTCTGGTGCCCGGCTGCCGATCGATGAGGTGCGCGAGGTGTTCGAGCGCAGGCCGAACTATTTTGCCAGGCTCGACGAGGCTGCCGAAAGCTTCCATGCCAGTCTTGGTCTGTCGCCGGGAGATGATCTCGCCGTCGCGCTCAAGGCCTGGTTGCGCTCGACCCATGGCATCGTGGTGCGTGCGCTACCGGTGCAGACCATGCCGTCGCTGCGCCGCCGCTACGACCGTCATTCCATGCGCCTTTTCCTGTCGGAGCGCCTTTCGCCCTTCGATCAGCTGCGTGAGGTGGCGATGGAGGCGGTGCTGCTGGCGCTCGGCGAGCATGTTCAGGCCGAACTTGAAGCGCTGGGGCTCTCTTCGGGCGAAGCGCGCCGCATCGCACGCTTCGAGCTTGCCCGTTACACCGCGCACGCCCTGATGATGCCCTACGGCGCATTTCTGTCGGCTGCGATCCGGGCGCGGTACGATATCGACGTGTTGCGTGCCCGTTTCAATGTCTCCTTCGAACAGGCCGCCAACCGGCTGACGATGATGCAGCGCCCGGGCGCAACAGGCGTGCCCTTCTTCATGATGGAGATCGACAACGCTGGAAACCGCTTCCGCCGGGCGGGCTCGACAGGCTTCCCGCATTCAAAGTTCGGCGGCGGCTGTCCCAAACTCAATGTCCATGCCGCCTTCGCTCAGCCGGGGCAGGTTCTGGTCGAGCAGGTGGAGATGCCGGATGGTAGTGGCTTCCTGACCATCTCTCGCACGCTCGAGGGGCCGCAAGCCGCTTTCGGAGAGCGTATCCGACGTACGGCGCTCCTGGTTGGCTGCGATACCGCGAACCGCGAGGATGTCGCTTATGCGGCTGCTCTGCCGGATCGTGCCGTGCCGGCAATTGCAATCGGCTCCGCCTGTCGACTGTGTGAAAGATCCGGCTGTCTCGCCCGCGCCGAACCGCCGCTCACCCGGCCGCTTGGCCTCGACGAAATGGTCACGGGTCTCTCCGCTTTCGATTTCCAGTAAGTGAAATCCTCCCGATAAAGCATTCGCGACTGCGAAGAATTTCGCTTGTCGCCCGTCCAATTCCTTTCTAGTCTCTTAAAAAAACAACGGGAATGGCATCGGGGGCTCATCGTCCCCCGGCTGGAACAGGAGAAAAAATGAAGGCTCATTTCATCCGTACGGCGTCGGTAGCACTGGCGACGATCTTCATCGCATCGGCTGTCCAGGCGCAGGAACGCGTCGTCAACGTCTACAACTGGTCGGACTATATCGACGAGTCGGTGCTGGAAGACTTCACCAAGGAGACCGGCATCAAAGTCGTCTATGACGTCTTCGATTCGAACGAGTTGCTGGAGACCAAGCTGCTCGCCGGTGGTTCGGGTTATGACGTTGTTGTCCCCACCGCCCCCTTCCTCGCACGTCAGATCCAGGCCGGCGTGTTCCAGAAGCTCGACAAGTCGAAGCTCCCGAACCTGGCGAACATGTGGCCGATGGTTTCGGAAAGACTGGCAAAGTACGATCCCGGCAACGAATATGCCGTGAACTACATGTGGGGCACCACGGGCATTGGCTACAATGTCGCCAAGGTCAAGGAAGCGCTTGGCGCCGATTTCGCCGTTGACAGCTGGGATGCGATCTTCAAGCCGGAAAATGCCGAGAAGCTGAAGGCTTGCGGCATCAACATCCTCGATGCGTCGGACGAAACCTTTGCGATTGCAATGAACTACATCGGCAAGGACCCGGACAGCAAGGAAACTGCCGACCTGGAAGCGGGCGGTGAGGTCTACCAGAAGATCCGCCCCTCGGTCCGCACCTTCAATTCGTCCGCCTATATCGATGATCTCGCCAATGGTGATGTCTGCATGACCATCGGCTGGTCGGGCGATATCCTGCAGGCCAAGGCCCGCGCCGAGGAAGCCAAGAATGGTGTCGAGATCAACTACGTGATCCCGAAGGAAGGCACCTACATGTGGTTCGACAACATGGCGATCCCGACAGACGCCAAGAATGTCGCCGAAGCGCACGAATTCATCAATTTCCTGATGCGTCCGGACGTGATCGCCAAGGCCTCCAACTACGTCCAGTATGCCAACGGCAACCTGGCGTCCAAGGAAATGCTGGATCCGGAAGTCAAGGACAATCCGGCCGTCTATCCGCCGGAAGACGTCATGGCCAAACTTTTCACCATCTCTCCCTACGGCCCGCGCGAACAACGCGTGCTGAACCGGGTCTGGACACAGATCAAGACCGGTAGCTGATCAGAGAAACAACTCGCCGGGCGCCCCAAGCGCCCGGCGAATTTCTTCATGCTCGGGGTAACAAGAAAAGCACGGCTGGGATTGGTAATGGCGAAGACACTGGGACCTGTTAAGCGTAAATTCTCTCCTTGGACCGATCCGGATGCCATTCCTTTCATCCGCTTCGAAAACGTCACCAAGCGCTTCGGTGATTTCGTCGCCGTCGATAACTTGAGCCTGGACATCTATGAGCGCGAATTCTTCTCGCTGCTCGGTCCATCCGGGTGTGGCAAGACCACGCTCATGCGCATGCTGGCCGGCTTCGAAGAGCCGACCTCCGGCCGGATCCTGCTGCAGGGTCAGGACCTTTCTGGCGTGCCGCCCTACAAGCGGCCAACCAACATGATGTTCCAGTCTTACGCGCTTTTCCCGCATATGACCGTTGAGAAGAACATTGCCTTTGGCCTTGAGCAGGACAACCTGCCGAAGGGTGAGATTGAGGCCCGCGTTCAGGAAATGCTGAAGCTGGTGAAGCTCGATCAATTCGCCAAGCGCAAGCCGAACCAGCTCTCCGGCGGCCAGCGTCAGCGCGTGGCACTCGCTCGCTCGCTTGCCAAGCGCCCGAAGGTCCTGCTGCTCGACGAGCCGCTCGGCGCGCTGGATCGCAAGCTGCGCGAAGAGACCCAGTTCGAGCTGATGGACATCCAGACAAAGCTCGGTCTCACCTTCCTGATCGTCACCCATGACCAGGAAGAGGCGATGACCGTCTCCGACCGCATCGCGGTCATGGACAAGGGCATCCTCGTCCAGGTAGCAACGCCCGCCGAAATCTATGAGGCACCGAATTCGCGTTACGTCGCGGACTTCATCGGTGACATCAACATTCTCGAGGCCCGGGTCGAATCCAAGGAAAGCCATGCTGCCGGAGACCTGGTGCGGATCGACAGCGACGGCGTGAAAATTGCTGTTGAGCAGCATTGCCAAGCGAATTCGGGCGACAATGTCGCGTTCGCCATTCGCCCCGAGAAGATCCGGATCTCGACCTCGCAGCCCGAAGGAACGGCCTCCAACGCGCTGCATGGCGAGGTCTGGGACATCGGTTATCTCGGGGACTTTTCCGTGTTCATCGTCCGTCTCGACGATGGTCGCATGTTCCGTGCCGCACAGGCCAATGTCTCCCGCCTCGTCGATCGCCCGATCACCTTCGGTGATATGGTCTGGTTGTCCTGGTCGGCGGATGCCGGCCTCGTCCTGACACGCTGAGGAGGGTGCGATGGCCGACAGTATCGTCGCATCCAAGTCAGGGCCGGGCCGTTGGCTGGTTGTCCTCATTCCCTATCTCTGGATGGCGCTCTTCTTCCTGACGCCCTTCCTGATCATCGTGAAGATCTCGCTGTCCGACACGGCGATCGCCATGCCGCCCTATACGCCGGTGCTGGAGGGGTTTGCCGCGATCGGCGACTTCATCTCGCAACTGGATTTCGAGAACTACATCTTCCTCACCGAAGATTCGCTCTACTTCAACGCTTATGTGTCGTCGCTTCGTATCGCGGTGATTTCCACCTTTCTCCTGCTGTTGATCGGCTACCCCATGGCGCTGGCCATGGCACGGGCCTCGGTGACCATCCGTCCGACACTGGTCATGCTGGTCATCCTGCCGTTCTGGACCTCCTTCCTGATCCGCGTCTATGCCTGGATCGGCATCCTGAAGCCGGAAGGCCTTCTGACCGTCTTGCTGCAGTCGGTGGGGCTCATGGATGAAGGCAGCCAGGTCCAGATCTTCCGCACCGAGATCGCCGTCTTCATCGGCATCGTCTATTCCTATCTGCCCTTCATGGTCCTGCCGCTTTACTCCGCCCTGGAAAAGATGGACGGAACGCTGCTTGAAGCCGCGAGCGATCTCGGTTGCCCGCCCTGGAAGGCCTTCTGGAAGATCACCTTTCCGCTGTCGATCCCTGGCGTCATCGCCGGCTCGATGATCTGCTTCATCCCGATCACCGGTGAATTCGTCATTCCCGATCTGCTCGGTGGCGCCGACACCCTGATGATTGGCAAGACGTTGTGGACCGAGTTCTTCGGCAACCGCGACTGGCCGCTCGCATCCGCCGTCGCCGTGCTTCTCCTCCTCATTCTGGTCGTGCCCATCGCCATCTTCCAGAACCAGCAGCAGAAAGTGTGAGGACGGATCGATGAAACCCGGAAAATTCGATGGCACGATCCTGACGATCTGTTTTGCCTTTCTCTACATCCCGATCCTGATCCTCGTGATCTATTCCTTCAACGAGTCGAAGCTGGTCACGGTCTGGGGCGGCTTCTCGCTGAAGTGGTATGGCGAGATGTGGCGCAATGCCGGCCTGATGAGTGCCGCCTGGGTCACCCTTCAAGTGGGGCTCCTGAGTGCTTCGCTTGGCACGGTTCTTGGTACGCTGGCGGCCCTGACGCTTGTGCGCTATGGCCGTTTCCGCGGTCGCTTGCTGTTCTCTGGCATGGTCTACGCGCCTCTCGTCATGCCCGAAGTCATCACCGGCCTGTCGCTGCTGCTCCTCTTCGTCGCGGTTGGACTCGACCGTGGCCTGCTCACTGTGGTCATCGCGCACACCACCTTCACCATGTGCTACGTGGCCATCGTCGTGCAGTCGCGGCTCCTCACCTTCGACATGAGCCTGGAAGAGGCTGCCCAGGATCTTGGCTGCCCACCGGTCAAAACCTTCTTCAAGGTGACCCTGCCCCTCATCCTGCCGGCGGTCATCTCTGGCTGGATGCTTGCCTTCACCCTGTCTCTGGACGATCTCGTGATCGCGAGCTTTACGACGGGTCCCGGTGCGACCACGCTGCCGATCAAGATCTATTCGCAGGTTCGCCTCGGTGTGACGCCGGAGATCAACGCGGTCTGCACGATCCTGATCGGGATCGTCACCATAGGGGTGATCATTGCGTCTATCGGGACGAAGCAGCGGGAACTGCAGCGCCAGCGAGACGAGCATGTCGCCGCCCGTGGCACGATGGTCTGACTGCGCTTCCTGCCGTTCCGGTTACGCCCGGGGCGGCATCAGCAGATAGGTGACCAGCCAGATAGGAAGGATCACCGCGGCGCCCATCAGCATGCGTGGTGCAGCCCAGGCAAATGTGGAGACAAGTCCGGTCTGAATATCCTCGGCCGTCACGCCCATGCTGTCGAGAACGGCCCTTGGGGTAATGCCGAAGAACGACAGCAGGGTGCCCGCCAGCAGCGATGCCAGCGCCAGTTTCATAAAGCCGGAGAGCATTGCCTGCACGTATCGTCCCCGTGTCGCAGCGATTCGGATCATTCTAGTATCTGAAAATGCGAATGGAACAGCGCGCAGCGCGTCGAGCGGACCTTTATTGCCCCGCAACCGGTACCGGGGGGATCGGCGAGATCACCGGATCGCTCCATCCGCCGCCGATGAAGAAGCGCAGCGGGATTGTGGTTCCCGGCTCAGCGGCGGTGTCGGACAATTCCCCGGTCAACGCGAGCGCCTTGCGGCTATAGGGAATGATACCCGTCAGAAGAAGCGTTTCGCCGTCGCTGACAATCCGCGCCTTCTCAATTTCCGCCGAGCCATCCGAGAAGCGCAGTGACATGTCGAAGGTGCGATAGTCGAAGCCTCCCGATCCCGCCGCACTCAGCTGGAAATAGGCCCGGTCGCCAGAGAGCCGCCTCAGACCCTCAGCATCGAAGCCGATGAGTTCGCCGTTGTCGGCGGCAATGTCCAGCTTTCCCGACATTGCCTCCACGTTCTGCCGCCAGCCGGTTCCGACCAGCTTGGCATCCAGCGTCAGCGTGCCAATTCCCTTCAGCGAAGGTCCTTCGATCGAGAGGCCGGACATCAGCGATGCGAGATCCACCTTTTCCATCATCACCGAGAGCTGCGCACCCCTGTCGAAGCCTTCGCCACTACCGGAGAGGCGGGCCGAGAACGTACCGCCGAGAAAGCGCGTGTCCCCGATGACCAGAGTCAACGCATCTCCCCGACCGACCAGGCTGGCCCCGAGGTCTGTGAGGCGAAAAGCCTCGAACGCTGCCGTAGAAGCCGAAAGCCGCATATCCACGTCCACCCAACCGGTGAGGCTCGGCAGCCGTACATTCGCGCGATCCCCCACGTCGATCGACAGCGCCTGTAAAAGATCGCCGATTTCGAGGTGGTCGAGCGCCAGCGTCCCGCTCAGAAGCGGTTTGCCGTCCGGACGCTTTTTCAGGCTCAGGATGCCGTCGCCGCTGCTGTCGTTGATTTCGACCCGGAGATCTTCGAATTGCAATTCCCGGCCGGCGTCAGTGACGCGGGCCTTGAGCGAGGCGTTGCGCCAGCGCTCCGTACCCGCGAGCCGGACACCGAGCGATGCTGAGGTTTGCGGCACATCCGCGACCCGGATGTCGATGTCGGCGGCCACGATGCTGCCGTGACGCATGTTGACGAGGCCATCGATCGCCCCGCTGATGCCGGAGGTATTGGCCGACAGGTTGATCTGGCTGTCTTCTCCACCGATCAGCAGGAGCGGTGTCGGCGTCTGGAGCGACAGGGTGACCGGACGGTCGTTGAACTGGAAGCTTGCTTTGCCGGAGAGCGGCGCGGACAATTCCGACCAATCGATCCTTGCGCTGACGGCATTGAGGGCGACATGGTGACCGCTGCCGCGATCGACCACGGTGATTTCGCCATCCACCACATCCACCGATCCGATTTCCGCATCGGTGGCTTCCGGGGCTGGCAGTGTGTTCTGCGTTCGCGCCAGGGCCGCGCGCACAGCCTCGCTCAATCGGCCTTGATTGGTCCAGTCCAGTCGGCCATCGGCACCACGCTCGATGCGGATGCGGGGATGCTCAAAGCGGAAAGCGCTGAAGTCGGGTTTGCCCCTGAGCGATGACAGCAGGCCGAAGCGGGCGGACAGCCTGTCAATCTCGCCGAGGATCTGGCGTTCGCCGCCAACGGTGCGGCTGACCGTGACGCCGGTCAGCGTTACCTCGGGCTCCGGCCAGAAACGCACCTCCGGCACGTCATCGATCGATACCTCGTGCCCCGTCCATTCCGCGATAGACGCCGCGATCGCGGAGCGGACAACGGAATTCGAGATCAGATAGGGGGCTGCAAGGCGCAGTGCGAAGAACAGCACAAGGACGAGGGCGATCAACGACAGGCCAAGCCTGATCAAGCCTCGGCGTCGCCAGACGGGGCGCTGAGACTCCGGGCTTGAAGAATGGCCGTTGCTTGGTGAAGTCGTCATGTCGCCTACGGGTCCGGCAGGTTGGTCGAACTCTTGTCGCCGGATATAGGAAATGTACCAAAGGTGCAAACAAATGGTCCGGTTCAGGCGCCGTGCCCGTCTTTATATTGCACCGCAGTATGTTATACCGAACCATCATTGTGGAGGAACAGCATGACCGGACCAGCAGCCCTATGGACACCCTCTGACACCTTCAAGGCAGAACAGCCCCTGACATTGTTCATGCAGTGGTGCGGTCGTCGCCATGGGACTGACTTCGATGACTACGAGCAGTTCTATCGCTGGTCGATCGAGGACAGGGAGGGCTTCTGGTCTGCAGTATGGGACTATTGCGGCGTTCGCGGCGAAAAGGGAGAGATTGCGCTCGCCGATGGCGAGGACATGCTGAAGGCGCGGTTCTTCCCGCAGGCGAAGCTGAACTTTGCCGAAAACCTCCTGGCCCATGCGGGAGAGGGGGATGCGATGATCTTCCGCGGCGAGAACAAGGCGTCTGATCGCTGGTCCTGGCAGCGTCTGACGGCAACCGTCTCACGTCTGCAACAAGCCCTTGCGGCCATGGGAATCGGCGAGGGCGATCGCGTCGCGGCGATGATGCCCAACATGCCCGAAACCGTTGCCCTGATGCTGGCAGCGACGTCACTCGGTGCGATCTGGTCGTCCTGCTCGCCCGATTTCGGGGACCAGGGCGTACTCGACCGCTTCGGTCAGATTGAGCCGAAGCTGTTCGTTGCCTGTGATGGTTACTGGTACAACGGCAAGCGTCAGGATGTCGCCGACAAGGTGGTGGCTGTTGCCGCCAAGCTCGACATTCCCGTCCTTGTGGTTCCCTATGCGGGAGACACCCCAGGGCTGCTCTCCCGGCTTTCGGATGGCCGCAGCTTTGACCAGTTCATCGCGGCCTTCTCGGTCAAGGATATCGAATACCGCAGGCTGCCCTTCTCACATCCGGTCTACATCCTCTTTTCTTCAGGCACGACCGGTGTGCCCAAGTGCATCGTGCACTCCGCCGGCGGCACCCTGCTGCAGCACCTGAAGGAGCAGCGTTTCCATTGCGGGCTCGAGGCCGGCGAAAAACTCTTCTATTTCACCACCTGCGGCTGGATGATGTGGAACTGGCTGGTCTCCGGTCTCGCCTGCGGCGCGACCCTGTGCCTCTATGACGGTTCGCCCTTCTATCCTGACGGCAACGTATTGTTCGATTATGCTGCCGACGAGAAATTCGCGATCTTCGGCACCTCGGCCAAATATATCGACGCCGTGCGCAAGGGCGGCCTGACACCCAAGGTCTCGCATGATCTCTCAAGCCTGAGACTGATGACCTCGACGGGCTCGCCGCTGTCTCCCGAAGGCTTTTCCTTCGTCTACGAAGGCATCAAGGATGATATCCAGCTGGCCTCCATCTCCGGCGGCACCGACATTGTCTCCTGCTTCGTGCTCGGCAATCCGCTGAAGCCCGTCTGGCGTGGCGAAATCCAGGGGCCAGGCCTTGGCCTGGCCGTGGATGTCTGGGACGACGACGGCAAACCGGTGCGCGGCGAGAAGGGCGAACTCGTTTGCACCCGGGCCTTCCCTTCCATGCCGGTCATGTTCTGGAACGATCCTGATGGAGCCAAGTACCGCGCCGCCTATTTCGATCGCTTCGACAACATCTGGTGCCATGGCGATTTCGCCGAGTGGACGGAGCATGATGGTATCGTCATCCACGGGCGTTCCGATGCGACCCTCAACCCGGGTGGCGTGCGCATCGGTACGGCCGAGATTTACAACCAGGTCGAGCAGATGGATGAAGTGGTCGAGGCGATCTGCATCGGTCAGGACTGGGAGGACGATGTTCGCGTCATCCTCTTCGTCCGGCTGGCGCCGGGCGTCGCGCTGACGGAAGAACTCGACAAGGCGATCAAGGCGAAGATCCGCACGGGAGCATCCCCCCGCCATGTGCCGGCGAAGGTGATAGAAGTCGCCGATATCCCGCGCACCAAATCGGGCAAGATCGTCGAGCTTGCGGTCCGCGAGGTGGTCCACGGTCGCCCGGTGAAGAACAAGGAAGCATTGGCCAATCCGGAGGCACTCAGCCTATTCTCCGACCTGCCGCAACTGCGCTCCTGACGAAAACGTGTACCGAAAGGCAGCAATTTCAGGGCAATACCTCAAATGTTGGGTACCTGGCTGCCTGACACGGTAAGGTTCTCTTAACTGGCATTCGGCAAGACTGGCACCAACTTGGAGATGCGCGATCAGACGCAGTGAGGCCGTTACGCAACGCCTCCGACAACATGTCGATCGCTCGATCACTCCGGTTCGACAGCATTGACTAGGGGCGGCTTCGGCCGCCTCTTTTTTTTGTCCCTTGGGCGTCGGCTCAGCGGCGCTCGTCGAGCGATCGAGACACAAGGATGACCGGAATCAGTCCTGCTGCGATGATGATCATCGCTGCCACAGAAGCATCCTGGGCCATGCCTCGCGACGCATCCTCGTAGACGAGTGTCGCGAGGGTATTGAAGTTGAAGGGGCGCAGCAGAATGGTCGCGGAAAGCTCCTTCAGCGTCTCGATGAACACCAGCAGGGCCGCCGTCAGAACCGCAGGCCGCAGATTGGGCAGCAGCACTTGGCGCAGCGTCTGCAGGCCCGATCGGCCGAGCGTACGGGCCGCCATGTCGAGATGCGGTGAGAGCTTCTGGAACCCGGCATCGATGGTGCCCTCGGCCATCGTCAGGAAACGCACGGTATAGGCATAAACGATCGCAAAGCCGGTGCCGGATAGGAGGAGGCCGGTGGAGATGCCGAAACTCTGACGCAGCCAGCCGTCCACGGCGTTGTCGAAGCTCGCGAGCGGGATCAGCACGCCGATGCCGAGCACGGTGCCCGGAATGCCATAGCCGAGTGATGCGAGTCGTCCCGCAGCCTTGGCGAGACGGGAGCGATCTGTCCGGGCCGCATAGGAAAGCACGAAGGCGAGTAAGACCGTGATTAAGGCTGCAGCCGATGAGACGAGCGTCGAGTGCCACAGCGCATCCAGCAGCCGCGGCTCGAAAAACTCCTCGACCCGCCTGAGCGCGAAGCCGCCGAGCACGAAGACGGGTACCATGAAGCCGACGAGGATCGGGGCGAGGCAGAACAGGACGGCCACCCATGCCTTGATCCCGGTGAGCCGAAGCCGGACCGCATCAGGGACGATTGCCGTCGTCTTGTGACTGCTGAATCGCTGGCGCCGTCGGGCCATGCGCTCGACGACCAGGAGGCCCGCAACGATCAGCAGCATCACGCAGGCGATTTGCGCCGCGCCCGCGAGGCTCCCCCGGTTGAGCCATGTGTCGTAGACCGAGAAGGTCAGCGTCTGCACGCCAAGATACTCGACCGCGCCGATGTCGTTCAGTGTTTCCATCATCACCAGCGTCAGGCCGATCATGATCGCAGGGCGGGCCATGGGTACCTGGATTCGGGCAAAGACGCGCAAGGGGCTGGAGCCGAGCGTGCGAGCGACATCGGCTGCAGCGCGCCCCTGCATCAGGAACATCGATCTGCAGGCAAGATAGACGTAAGGGTAAAGCACGGCCGACATCACGAGCACCGCACCCGGCAGTGACTTCACGTCGAAGAAGTCGTAGTCGCGCGCCGAAGTGAAGCCGAAGACCGCCCGGTAGGCGCTCTGCACCGGTCCGGTGAAATCGAGAAACTCCCCGAAGGCATAGGCAGCGAGATAGGATGGGATGGCGAGAGGCAGGACGAGCGCCGGAGACAGGAACCGTCTGAACGGGAACTCGCAGGCGGCCACCAGCCAGGCGCACCCGATCCCGACGACTGCCGTCGCGAGACCTGTAAAAAGCAGCAGCCAGAAGGTTCTGACCCCCGCCCGCGGGATGACGTTCGTCATCATGTGTTGCCAGTTCTCGGGGTCGGCGGAAAAACCGATGACGAAGATGGCGGCGATCGGGATGAACACGATCGTGGCGGCGATGAGCGCCGCAAGGGTTGAAGATCCGATCCGTTTTCCGGCGGGAGATGTGGGATGGGCTGTGCCCGGGCGCGGGGATGTGGACAAGTGGTCGGCCCTTGCAAAAGCGGGAATGGCTCTCCTCTAGCCGAAAGCCACGAGGATGGAAACCGGCTGTGTCACACTCGTGATCGCGCCGGCTTCAGCTCCGGGCAGAAGCGAGGCTCTCGCCGATCAGTCGCAGGCCAAGCCCGCCGATCACCAGTGCGGCCAGCCGATCAACCCAGGCCTTCCAGCGCAGATAGACGCGCTGTGAGCGAGGGGCCGAAAATGCCAGTGCAACGACCGCATACCATGCAGCCTCGACCGCAAAGATCGCCGGCGGCAAAACCAGAAGCAGGGCAATGGGCGGATCTGCCGGCATCAGGGCGACAAAGATACTGGCATAGACGACCGCCGTCTTCGGATTGCTGACCTGCGTGGCAAAGGCCATTCCGAAGCTGCGCCAGACCGAAGACTGTTGGCCTACGCTCTCCCCTTGCGTGTCAGAGAACGGAACCCGCGCTCCCTGCCAGATCCGGACGCCGAGATAGATCAGATAGAGCCCGCCTGCGATTTTCAGCAGAAGGTAAAGCCAGGTCACCTGTTGAAGCAAGGCGACCAGGCCGACCAGCGCCAAAGTCGCAAATGCGGCGCCACCCAGGCCCATGCCAAGTGCCGATGCCAGCCCATGCAGGCGCGAATGCAGTACGGATGTTCGCGACACCAGGATGAAACTCGGTCCCGGGCTCATCGCTCCGATCGCGATCGCGAACAGGATGCCTGCAAGAATGCTCACGCTGGCCATGACCGATCCTGTTCCTTTTGTTGATTGAGAGAGGCTAGCCCCGCAACGGGGGCTTCGCAAGCGCAGAATGCCACAAGCACATTCCTCAAAACATGCTGCGCGCCTGCACAAAATCTGCAAAGGCCCGCGCCACTCTCCCCGCATGAAAACAGCGCCCCATTCTGAGACCTGCCCCCCATTCAAGCTTCCACCACGCGTCGTGAAAGACGGCTGGTGGCTCTTGGAAGACACTCCGTCGACGGCGGATCGCAACTGCCCATCCCCGCCGCTTCGGCTTTGTGTTTCGAACCCTTCCGAACCCAGGAGCAAGATGTGCTGACCAAATTCCATCCATCGTCTCGACGCGCACAGTCCTCTGCTGTGCTGCTGCTCGGCTTTCTCGTGTTCGCATCCGATGTGCTTGTCTTCCGGCAGGAACCTGGCCTCAATCTCTTTGCCTGGTGTCTTCTCCTTTCCATCTGCATTCTGTTCGTGGCGCGTCCGGCGAGCTTTGCACGGTCCGTGAAATGCGCGCCGTTTGCACTCTGTGCCTTGCTGCCGCTTGTCGAGGCGCCGTCCTGGCCCGCCACGTTTGTCGCAAGCATCAGCCTGATGATCCTGTCGCTCGTGGCATCCGGCCTCCTGCCGAAAACTCTGCCCTCCATCCCGCCGGTTCTGGCAAGGCTGCTTTTGAAAGTGCCTCTGCGGATGGTCGGGGGCGCGGGACAGGTCGTCAGATCGGGCGCTATGCCCGGTGCCGCACGCGGGATTGGTACGGAACTGCGCTTCTGGATCCTGCCGCTTGCGATTGGTGCGGTATTTGTCACACTCTTCGCCGGCGCCAATCCGCTGATCGAAAAGGCCCTGGCCTCAATCGATCTTGCCGTGCTCTGGTCCCTGATCAATATCGAGCGCTTGTTTTTCTGGGCCTTCATGGGCGGCATCGCCTGGGTCCTGCTCCGACCGAAACTGGCCCGTCGCTGCTGCCGGACCAGGCGCGGTGGGGAGCAGAGTCTATCTCGCACCGTCATCAGTGAACCGGTGCTGCTGCGCGCCCTGATCCTGTTCAATCTTCTCTTCGCCGTCCAGACAATGCTCGACATGGCCTATCTCTGGGGCGGCGTCGCCCTGCCGGATGGCATGTCCTATGCTGAGTATGCCCATCGCGGCGCCTATCCGCTTGTGGTCACCGCCCTGCTGGCCGCACTCTTCGTTCTTCTGGCTATCCGCCCGGAACGATCGGGATCGGAGTCCGCGCTAATCCGCAAACTCGTCACGCTCTGGATCGTGCAGAACATCCTGTTGTGCATCTCTGCCATCCTGCGGCTCGATCTCTATGTCGAGGCCTATTCCCTGACCGGCATGCGGGTGGCGGCAGGCTTATGGATGTGTCTTGTCGCCATCGGGCTGGCGCTGATCCTGCTGCGGATCTGGCTGCGCAAGAGCAATGCCTGGCTGTTTGCCATGAATGCTGCAAGTCTGGCTGTCCTGCTTTTCGGTGTATCGCTCGCCGATACCAAGGCCTTTGTTGCGCAGTACAATGTCAGCCATGCCCGCGAACTAGATGGCGATGGATTGCCGCTTGATGCAAACTATCTGCAAACGCTCGGGCCGACTGCACTGCCGGCGATCAACCGCTACCTTGCCCAGCCGCAAATTCGCCAAGTTTACCCCTGGAAACATGTGCGCATGCAAGAGATCCGCAGCCATCTTCTGCTGGATTTCCAGAACCGGCCCCGGGACTGGCGCAGTTGGACCTGGCGGGCGGAGCGTCTGGAGAAATATCTGGCGACGCCCGTCACGGTCGAATAGACGGTTGCTGGCGCCGCAAATCCAAATAACCGTTCAGGGACAGGCAGGATGCAGCAGATACTGGTGGTCGACGACGAACCGCATATCCGCGACGTGATCTGTTTTGCGGTCGAGCGGGCCGGGATGCGACCCGTGATCGCCCGGTCTGGCTCGGAGGCGTTGACAGCCTTTCGTCGCGCGCGCCCTGATCTCGTCGTGCTGGATGTTGGTTTGCCGGATTTCGACGGCTTGGAAGTGTGCCGGGAGATCCGCAAGACCTCCGCCCTGCCCATTCTCTTCCTCTCGGCTCGTGACGAGGAGATAGACCGTATCCTGGGCCTCGAAATGGGCGGCGACGACTATGTGACCAAGCCCTTCAGTCCGCGCGAGCTGATTGCCCGCATTCGTGCGATCCTGAAGCGCAGTGTCCCTGGTGCTGCTGTAGCCGACCCGAATGCGATATTGGCTGTCGGAACGGTGACCCTGGATCGGGCCGGACGCGCCGTTGCCGTCGATGGGCATTCCCTGCAGATGACGGCATTGGAATTTAGCATCCTTGAGGCGTTGATGGCGCGGCCGAACATGGTCTTCACCCGCGAGCAGCTCATGCAGGCCGCCTATGGTCCAGGCATGCATGTCGCGGATCGCACCATCGACAGCCATATCCGCAACATCCGCGCCAAGGCTACCCGTGTCTCCTCGGTTCCCGTCGTCACGACGGTCCACGGGGTCGGTTTTCGCTTCAACGCCGGGGGAGACAGCGCCTGATGCAGAGGTTGACGATCCGTGACAAATGGCGCCCGCCGCTCGCGCTCGTCATCTATTCGGTCCTGCTCACGGTGATGGCGCTTCCCGTGCTTCTGCTCGCCTGGTTTCGACCCACGGCCATCGAAACCAAGCCCCTTGCCGCAATGGAACTGGGCGCTCTGCTCGTGGTCCTCGCCTTCACCCTGCTTATCGGTTTCGTCCTGTCGCGGGCAATCAAGGCGCCACTCGATGCGCTGGTGGCCCGCAGCCGCGAGATTGCTATCCACGGTCGCGAGGCCATTGTGCCGCTCGAAAGCTACGGAACCCGGGAGGTCGCAACACTCGCCCAGGGGATCTTCGATTTTGCCGGGGATCTCGTCGAACGCACCGATTACGTACGCACCTTCGCCGCCCATGTGTCGCATGAGCTCAAGTCCCCCCTCACGGCCATCTCCGGTGCCGCAGAACTGCTGAGGGAAGCCGAGGCCGATGGCGACCCCATGACGCCAGCGCAGCGGCGTCTGTTTCTCGACAACATTGTTTCGGACGCCCGCCGCCTTGATCGGCTGTTGGGGCGCCTGCGTGAACTGGCCCATGCCGAGACACCGGTCGCGAGCGGGTCGACGACCCTTGCCGGAGTGATGGCAATCCTTGCCGATCGCTTCCCCGAACTTCTTGTCGCATGGGACGCTGACCAGACTGCAACCATTCCGCTGCCTGTCGAGGCTGCCGTTATCAGCTTGTCCAACCTTGCCGAGAACGCGTTGCAGCATGGAGCGTCCCGGGTCCGGATCACGCTTCTGGACGATCGTGGCCAACGAGTGCTGCGGGTCGAGGACAATGGCTCGGGAATACCGCAACAGAATGCCGAAGCCATCTTCCGACCCTTCTACACCACACGTGCAGCCGAAGGTGGCACAGGCATGGGGCTGCGGATCGTGGAGGCCCTGCTCGCTGTCCATGGCGCGAGCATCGAGCTCGACCGCGATTATCCGAGCGGCGCCGCTTTCCAGATCACGATGCCGCGCGCCGGCTGACGCACGCTGGTCTTCCGCGCCTCAATCGGCGAGCACGCGCGGCGAGGGGAAGGTCACTTCGACCAGCGTGCCTTCGTTCGGCGTTGACGAGATCGCAAACTGCGCCCGGTTCGCGTCGACCATGGCCTTTGTGAGCGGCAGGCCGAGGCCTGTGCCCTCGCCACGATTGCGCGGCGTGCCCGTCGAAACCTGGCGGAAAGGCTTCATTGCCTGTTCCAGCTCGCTGCGCGACATGCCGATACCCGTGTCGCGGATTCGGAGCACCACGCTGCCATTCGGCTCGTAGGCCGAGGAAACGATGATCTGCCCGCCGGATGGGGTAAAGCGTATGGCATTGGCGAGAATGTTGAGCACGATCTGCTTGATCGACCGCCCGTCCGCCACGACATTCGGGACGGCCTGCGACAGTGCCGTGCGGATGATCACCCGCTGGCTGTTCGCCTGCGGCTGCACGATCGAGACCGCAGCCTGGACCATCTCGTTCAATCCGACGGAGGAGAAGTCGAGCTCCATTTCACCCGCCTCGATCTTCGAGATGTCGAGGAGATCGTTGACGATATCGAGCACGTGGCGGCCCGAGCGCACGATGTCATGGGCGTATTCGCCGTAGCGCGGATGCCCGACAGGACCAAAATGCTCGTTGGCCATCATGTCGGCAAAGCCGATGATCGCATTCAGCGGCGTCCGGATCTCGTGGCTCACGCGGGCAAGGAAATCCGTCTTGTGTGCATTCGCCGTCTCGGCGGCGCGCTTGGCGTTGCGCAGCTCTTCTTCCGTGCGCTTCCACTGGGTGATGTCGCGGATGACAGCGCAGTAGCCGTTCGAGGAGTTGAGTTTGCCGATCGTCATGAACATCGGCAGGAAACCGCCGGAGGCCTCGCGTCCGATCACTTCGCGCCCGTCGTTCAGCACGCTTGCCACGCCATGGCTGGAAAGACCGTTCAGATAGTCGAGGATCGACTTCTGGCTCTCATGGGCAAACAGCATGACGAAGGGCTTGCCGCGCGTTTCCATGTCGTCGAAGTTGAACAGCGCACTCGCGGCCCGGTTCATAGAGCGGATGTCGCCGTCGGAATCGAGGATGACCACACCGTCGGTCGCGGTCTCGAGGATCGAGCGCAACTCGTCCACCTCGACCTTGAGACGGGCGAGCTCGCCAGCTTGTGCCGGAGTGGAAACCGGAGCGATGGTCTGGACCGGAGGCTCTGGTTCGCTGCGTGCAGCCTCTTGCGGCTGCGCGATCAACGCCAGCATCAGGGCTGTCGTCTCTTCGAAGCGAACCGACTGCAGACGGGCGGTCACCGGCAGCAAACGTTCATCGGCGCAGAGCGCCACCACCTGTCCGGCTTCGTCGCCAGGGGTCTCCAGGTCCTGCCGCTGGATCAGCGTTTCAAGTCCTCCGGCGCGCTCCAGCTCGTCCAGCGTCTTGTAACCTGTGAGATTGAAGAATTCGGGATTGGCGTGGATCAGCCGATCGCCGACATGCACCAGCAGCGCGACAGGCATCAGATCGACGATCTCGGCGGTTAGGCTACGCTCGCGCTTGGCAGTGATCCGCTCGCTCGGCATATCCGGCGGCGTCAGCCCGACGAGCGGTTCCGGCCTGGTCGGCTCGCTCTGGACTGGCGGGGTCTCAGGCATTCTGCCGACCTGAGACGCGTCGTCGATCTGCTTTTCCGGAGCCTGCGGCGCTGTGCGCAGGGCCGCGGGCTCTGAAGGGTTCAGGGATTGTTCGACCCTTGCGCGCAGACCGAGCGGGTCGAGCTTGCGTGCGATCTCGTTGAACGCCGCCTGTTCGCCCGGGGTCAGGCTGTCGCGATTGCGGGTCCGGTGCTCCTCAAGCTGCACCACCTTGTCCGGCAGGCTGGGCTTGCGCGGTTCCATGATGCGCAGCACCGGCGGTTCGAAAGTTGCCGGACGCTCAACGGGCAGGTCGTTCTCTTGGGGCTCTTCGAGGTCTTCGATCTCGCCATCATCGCTGTCAATCGCATCGATTTCCTCGTCGCGCTCTTCGGCTGCAGCATCCAGGAGCCTTGCGTTCAGCGATTCCTCGCCCGCCTCCGCGATCTGTTCCTCGACAAAATCCTCGGGCGGATGGCTTTCGCCCTCGCTCAACTCGGTGAGGAATTCCTTGAGTTCGTCCTCGCGATCATGATGGTCAGTCTCCTGCATCACGCTCTCGGCTTCGCTCGAGAACTCTTCGCGGACGAAGGTCATGCCGATCGCATCCGGATCTTCCTGTGCATCGGCAACGCGTACGATGCCGAATCCGCGGAAGCCGTCGAAGTCGCGATTGCGGGTATAGGTCGGCAGGGCAGCGAGATCGACGGGAACAACCAGCCGCGTTCCCTCGACGGGCCAGTAGATCGTCTTGCCCGACCAGGTGTCGCGCTTCTTCAGGAGTTCACCGATCTTGCCCTCCGGGTCGAGGTTGAACAGGGCGGCGAGATCGGAAAATGCGACACCGTTGATGTCGGCCGCGCGCGGGCCCACCGCCTGGGCGAATTCCGGTGAAACCTCGCTGAAGCGTCCCTCGGCATCGACTTTCCAGACAAAGCGGCTGGCACGGCGGTCCTGGCTGAACACGAACGCCTCGCCAGACTGTGCCACCGCGGCGAAAGGCGCCTGTGCGGGCACTTCTGCAGGTGCCGGTAGCTCTGCAGAGGGCATCTCCGCCGGCTGCATCGGCACTTCATCGGCTGTCTGCAATGTGTCTGTAGTCGGTTCGACAGTGTCCTCCGAGACAGCCTCTCCTGTGTTCTCGTCGTCATCGACACTGTCATGGGCCGGGGTGTCCAGGGTAACCGTAGCCTCATCCTCGTTAATCGCGTCCGGTTCCGCCGGGTCGTCGAGCTCGTCCGTTTCGGGTTCGATCTCCTCGATATCACCGAGCGCGGCGATGACGCTGTCAAAGCGCGCTGCCGGCGAGGAGGTCTCTGGACCGTCGACGAATGTCTCGTCTTCGGGATGATCGGCATCTTCCGTCTCGATCTCGTCTTCCGCGGTGTCGTCGGCGCGCACCGGTTCGGCCAAGGCGATGGGCAGATCGGCATCGGCATCGTCGGAGAAGTCGTCGCTTGGATCCATCTGGCCGAGGATCGTCTCCACGGTGAAGAGCAGATGCAGGGCAGGGGCATCCGCGATCTTGCCGATCGCGGCCGGCAGATAGCCGCGCCCGGTCGGGATCGGCCGCTTGACCAGCCGGTCTGCATCCGCTTCGACCAGGTTGACCAGCATGCGGGCGGTCTGAGGCGTGATGCCGAGGCCAGCAAAACCCTCGGAGCTTGCAATCAGGGCGCCGTCACCATCGACCACGGCCATATGCGTCTCGGGATCGTCGAAGCCGCTCATCAGTTCGCTGGCCAGCAGCCGGACGTCACCTGTCGCACGCTTCACCGCTGGCACGGCCAGCAGAATGACCGGCTCGCCCTTGCGCACCGCGATGCACTCCACCATTGCCGTGACGGGCACTTTCTGGAAGCCGGAGGTGACACGCAGCATCAGGCTGCGACTCTCGCCGACCGCCGTCAGTTGCCGGGCCACGGTCTCGATCTGCCGGAAGGTGATGTCGCTGCGAACAGGCCCGTCTTCAAGGAAGTCGTAGATCGATGCAGAGCCGAAGAATCGTGCGCCGGCGCCGTTGCACCAAAGCGCACGGTCCAGACCCGGCGCAAACAGCGCGAGCGCCTCGCCGCGTGCGAGACGCGGGCGGATGAGGTCGTGCACGGCGACGTCGATGAAAGGATATTGAGCGGGCATTCCTGGACCTGTCGCTTCTTGGCCTGCGAACAAATTAACAGATTTTTAATAGCTAGGCAGTGCCCCCGGGTCCAGAAAGAGGGGCCGCTTATCGATTGATAAGGTTAACCCGCACAGGTTTCAATATGCAGAAAAACTAATTGTGCGCTGCACAATGATATTGCAATGCACAATGAGAGGTGCTATATGGAGGTCATGAATGAAACAAAGGGTCCCGACGGACCGTGACGAGAGGAAATGCGCCATGAATACCAAGGATATGTTCTCTTTCTCCACCTTCGACCCCTCGAAGATGCAGGAAAGCTTCCGTGACTTCGCCGAAAAGGGCGCAGCCCAGTCGAAGGAAGCCTATGCCAAGATGAAGACTGCCACGGAAGAAGCCACGAAGACCGTGGAAGCCACCGTCCAGACGGCCCAGGCCGGTACGGTCGAACTCGGCCTCAAGGCCATCGACGCTATGCGCACCAATGCCGATCTCTCGCTGTCCCACATGGAAGCGCTTCTCGGCGTGAAGTCGGTTGCCGAACTGGTCGAACTGCAGACCGCCTTCATCCGCAAGCAGGCTGAAGTGACGATCGAACAGGCCAAGGCCATCCAGGAAACCGCCAAGAAGGTTGCCGAAACCGTGACCAAGCCGGGCAAGGAAGCTGCCGAAAAGGTCATGTTCTCGCTCAAGGTCGCCTGATCGCCTGACGCGACTTCTAAAATCCTCCCAAGGATCTTGGGCCGGGCGCTGAGCCCGGCCTTTTTCTTATCCGAGCCTTTTCACGCAATGCGCAGAAAGGGCTTGAAAAAAAATCCATCTGCTCGTATGTGACCCCTCGACGGCGTCAGCGACGCGGTCATGTGCGGTTGTAGCTCAGTTGGTTAGAGCGCAGGTTTGTGGCACCTGAGGTCGGAGGTTCGAGACCCCCCAACCGTACCATTTTCTCCCTGGTTGATACTGAAGCAATCTGGAGCGCCCGCTTGGTGCGGCCCGTATGTGTGTCCGCATGCTCTTCAATGCCTAAAATGCGATCGTTTGCTTTAACCTGAAAACAAGGCTTCGGACAGTTCCGGCTTTGAACCTCGACCTTTTGGTGCTCTCACTTGAACCAGACGAGCGGAGGTCCGATGGAACGTCGCAACGAGATAAGACAGCGCTGCGAACTGGATTCGCTGGTCCTGATGTTCGGCTGCCATGTCCGGGGATGGATTTCCGACTGCAGCCCCAAGGGGCTGGGTCTGGTGCTTTCCGAAGGCGTAGAACTCGCGGATCGGGAGCCGCTTGTCCTTTATTGCGATCTGTTCGGTGTTCTGCATGCCGAGATCATCTGGAAGCGGGACGAGAAGATCGGAGCGCGGATACGCAACTGGAAGACGGCGGCGGTCAGCAGCCGGATCCGGCCCTACCTCCTGCAGCCATCGATGATCTGATGATTGCGGTCTTCAGGCTGCCGCGTCGTTGTCGTCACGGATTACAGAGCGCGCAGTAGTGCGGGTCGGCAACGGCGCCGGGGGCTTGCTCATGGCGCTCCTCCACGCCACAGGAAACACAGCCGAACACATCATGCCGCGGCAGCGATGTCGGACAGCCACAGAGGCTGCAGGGGAGACCGTATTCGGTTCTGACCTTGCCCCAGCCCGGATGGCGGCAATGCGTGCAAGGTGTCGACAGACGCGCTGCCATCTGCCGTCCAACCTCGCCAATCACCACCATTCGCCGGGGATTCATGAAGGCCCGCATGTCGGTCTCGATATGCGCTAGTCCGGTCGGGGAAAGCCCGGCTGCGGTCCGGATCGCGATTTCCAGATCCGCGACAGTGCGGATGCCCTTGGCCACCGGTGCGTTCAACCGACCCACGGGCGCGACGACCAGGCCCTGCTCCGGGAAGCCGATCCGCTCGAGAAAGGCGTCTGCATCCCCGACCGAAACGGCAGGGCAGTGACCGAATGTTGGCCGCTCGTCTATCCTTATCTCCGCGATTTCGAAGCCCTGTGCCGCGTCCACGTAGAGCAACAGCTCGCGACCGACCGCGAGCAATGGAATGGTCGGATGGGGGCCATAGGCGCCCTCGCTGGCAAGCGCTGCCTGCAGACCGGTTTCCTGCATGGCGGCTTGCGCCTTGGCCCGTGCCGCCTCCAGCATCGTCCCGGATCGCGGTCGATCCCGGGTGAAGGTCCCGAATTGATCGGTATCGAGGGCCGATGGCAGCACCAGGTCGATACCGATGGCTGCGAACGACGCGGAGAGCCCGCGCTCCTTTCCGTGCATCGTCGCCATGGCCACCCGTCGCGGCAGCACGAAGTCCGAGGCGGACCGACCGTTCGTCATGTCGTCTCCCTGCATCTGTTCCGGGCCGTAGATGGGCTGCCGTCTCTTTCGTTTCGGACCTTCATTGCTTGCGCCGATCCGTTCCGGTATCCAAGGCGTCCGCCCAAACGAAATACCCCGCCATGTTGCCATGACGGGGTTTCAAAGCGTGTGACTGTGCCTGTCGTCAGGCGCGCGTCACTTCCTTCACCCAGCCATGTGTATCCGCCACGGATCCGCGCTGGATGCCGGTCAGCTGGTTGCGCAGCTTCTCGGTTTCGATGCCCGTACCCGCATTGCCGATGACGAATTCGCCGCCGGGATGGCGCACGGTGCCGATCGCAGCCACAACGGCGGCCGTGCCGCAGGCAAAGGCCTCACGCAGCTTGCCGCTGCGGGCATCCGCCATCCATTCGTCGAAGGAATAGGGGCGCTCGATGACCTTGAGCCCGTTGTCGTCGGCAAGTTTGATGATCGAGTTGCGCGTGATACCGGGCAGGATCGTGCCCGAAAGCGGCGGTGTAACAACGGTGTTGTCATCCATGACGAAGAAGACATTCATGCCGCCCAGCTCTTCTATCCACTTGTGCTCGGCGGCATCGAGGAAGACGACCTGGTCGCAGCCGCGGCTGGACGCTTCCTTCTGCGCAAGAAGGCTTGCCGCATAATTGCCGCCGCACTTGGCGGCCCCGGTGCCACCGGGAGCAGCGCGAGTATAATGCTCGCTAACCCAGAGCGTGACCGGCTTGCTGCCGCCCTTGAAATAGGGACCGACTGGCGAGGCGATGACGCAGAAGACATATTCGCGCGACGGACGAACGCCGAGGAAGGCTTCGCTGGCAAACATGAAGGGGCGCAGATAAAGGCTGCCTTCGCCTTCCGGAACCCACTTGGCGTCGATCTTGACCAGTTCCTCAACGGCTTTCAGGAAAAGCTCCTCCGGCACTTCCGGCATTGCCATGCGCTCCGCCGACTTGTTGAAGCGGCGGGCATTTTCTTCCGGGCGGAAGAGCGTAATGCGGCCGTCGGCCCCTTTGTAGGCCTTCATGCCCTCGAAGATTTCCTGGGCATAGTGCAGGACGCTGGCTGCCGGATCGACCTGGAAAGGCTTGCGGGCCGAAACCTCCGGGCTGTGCCAGCCCTTGTCGACATGCCAGTGCACCACCGCCATGTGGTCGGTGAACAGCGTTCCGAAGCCCAGGTTTTCGAAGGCCTTCAGCCGCTCGGCTTCCGGCATGGGCGAGGCATTCGGAACGATCTGGAAGTCGAGGAGTGCGGTATTCGTGGTCATGGAGAGCCTATGCCTGAGCTGTTCACGGTTGCGCGGGCCGCGCCGCTGGGTGCGGTCGCGACCGGTGCCGTCGTTTGTGCGGTTTGATCGCGTTTTGTCAACAGAAACCATGCTATCGCGATGCAGCAAAACGCCTGTATCGCAGGGCCGGCAGCTGTTTTATGCCGCCACGAGCTGAAACAGGAACCAGAAGCCGGCCACCGAAATGGCGGCACCCATCGCCTGGACCAGCCGTCCGCCGCCGATTGGCTTCAGCGCCGCGCCGATCGCAATCCCGATCACGTGGATCACGCCGGTCGAGACCACGAAGCCGACGGTAAAGGCTGCGGGGTCGCTGGCGCGGGGTGCCAGGACACCATGTGGATAGCCATGCATCAGCGCAAAGGCTGCAATCAGCACCAGCGCCGCCCATTCCGGCGCTCGCCAGGCCGCCGCAATCGCACCGCCGAGCACGATGACCGAAACGGCAATCCCGTATTCGATCGGCTGGTCTGGCAAGACACCCGTCATGCCGATGATCCCGCCCACACACATGATCATCGGGAAGGTCGCCGGCAGGGTCCAGACCGAACGCCCACCCATCTGCGCCCCCCAGAGGCCGACAGCCAGCATGGCAAGCAGGTGATCGAAACCAGCCAGCGGATGCCCGAAGCCCGACCCGAAACCGCCGAGCGGTCCGTCCATGACATGGGCGCTGGCCGGCAAGGCCGAGAGGAGTGCGAGCAGAAAGGCAGGAAGGCCGAGATGTAGCAAGGGCTGGCGCATGTCAGTATCCATGGGTGATGATATCGGCGCAGTCTATCTGCGTCGATCATGACGGAAAAGCGTCCTCAAAACGCGCTCCGCTCATTGTCCAGCTGCATATCAGCTGAAGATCGCCCGATCCTGCTCGACGGCGTCCTGCAGGAACTGCACGACCGCCCGAACCCGCACCAACTCCCGCGCGCTTTCATGGAAGGTCGTCCAGTAGGCTCGCCGGAGCGTGATATCAGGCAGGACCCGAACGAGGCTCTCGTGCTGCCGCGCGATATAGCTGTGCAGGATCCCGATGCCCGCACCCGCCAGCACCGCCTCCGTCTGGCCGATCGCCGACGAGATTTCGAAACCCGCATTCCAGTCGCGCATCACCTCGCCGGTGAAGTTCAGCGAGGGCGTGAAGATCAGGTCTTCGACATAGCCGATCCGGCGATGGGCCTTCAGCGCCTCAGCCGTGTCCGGCAACCCGTTCGCTTCGACATAACGCTTCGAGGCATAGAGGCCGAGCGTGTAGTCGACGAGCTTCGACGAAACGAGCCGACCCTGATCCGGCCGCTCCAGCGTAACGGCAATATCCGCCTCGCGCTGTGACAGCGAAAAGGACCTCGGCACCGGCACCAGCTGGATCTTCAGTTCCGGATGTCGCTCGATGAGTGCGCCGAGCCGCGAGGCAAGGAAGAACACGCCGAAACCATCGGGCGCACCGATGCGCACCGTGCCGGCAACTTGCGTATCGGTACGCCCGAGCCGCGCCTGCACCTCCAGCATTTCCGTTTCCATGCGCTCGGCGGAGGCGAGAAAGGCTTCGCCCTCGGCCGTCAACTCGCAGCCATTCGTGCGGCGAATGAAGAGCCGCGTCTTCAGCGCCGTCTCCAGCGCCGTCAGCCGACGCGACAGCGTGGCGTGGTTCAGGCCCAGACGTCTGGAAGCCGCCAGGATCTGGCCTGTCCGCGCCACGGCGAGAAAGATGCGAACGTCATCCCAGTTCATAGCTACCTTGTGTCGATTTTTGCACAATAGATGCGTAAATCATCGCGTTGAATTGTGCAAATTAAAGCGCATACTGCCTCCACAACAATCCAGGAGGACACCCATGTACCAGGTTGGTCATTTCATCGGCGGCAAGCATGTCGCCGGCACGTCGGGCCGCAAGCAGGCCATCTTCAATCCGGCCACCGGCGAAGTGCAGGGCGAAGTCTCGCTCGCCAGCGCCGAAGAGCTGAACGCGGCCGTCGAGAATGCGAAGTCGGCTCAGGCCAAGTGGGCCGCCACGAACCCGCAGCGCCGCGCCCGTGTGTTCATGAAGTTCGTCCAGCTCCTGAACGACAACATGGACAGCCTTGCCGAGACGCTTTCACGCGAACACGGGAAGACTATCGAAGACGCCAAGGGCGATATCGTCCGTGGTCTGGAAGTCTGCGAATTCGTCATCGGCATCCCGCATCTGTCGAAGAGCGAGTTCACCGAAGGCGCCGGCCCGAACATCGACATGTATTCAATTCGGCAAGCGGTCGGCATCGGCGCAGGTATCACGCCGTTCAACTTCCCGGCCATGATCCCGATGTGGATGTTTGCCCCGGCCATCGCCTGCGGCAATGCCTTCATCCTGAAGCCCTCCGAGCGTGATCCGTCCGTTCCGATCCGTCTCGCCGAACTGATGATCGAGGCAGGTCTCCCGGCTGGCATCCTCAATGTCGTCAATGGCGACAAGTCGGCCGTCGACGGCATCCTGACCCATCCTGATATCTCGGCTGTCTCCTTCGTCGGCTCGACCCCGATCGCCCGTTACGTCTATGGCACGGCTGCGATGAACGGCAAGCGCGCCCAGTGCTTCGGCGGCGCCAAGAACCATATGATCATCATGCCGGATGCCGATCTCGATCAGGCCGCGCAGGCCCTGATGGGTGCAGGCTACGGTTCGGCCGGCGAGCGCTGCATGGCGATCTCGGTTGCCGTTCCGGTCGGTGAAGAAACCGCCAACCGCCTGATCGAAAAGCTGACCCCGATGGTCGAAAGCCTGCGCATCGGCCCCTATACCGATGACAAGGCCGATCTCGGCCCCGTCGTGACCAAGGAGGCCCAGGCGCGCATCAAGGGCCTGATCGACAGCGGTGTCGAAGCCGGTGCCAAGCTCGTCGTCGACGGCCGAGACTTCAAGCTCCAGGGTTATGAAAACGGCTATTTCGTCGGTGGCTGCCTCTTCGACCATGTCACGCCCGACATGGACATCTACAAGACCGAAATCTTCGGACCGGTTCTCTCGGTTGTCCGCGCCAAGACCTACGAAGAAGCCCTCGACCTGCCGATGAAGCATGAATACGGCAATGGCGTCGCGATCTACACCCGCGACGGCGACGCCGCCCGTGACTTCGCTAGCCGCATCAACATCGGCATGGTCGGTATCAACGTGCCGATCCCGGTTCCGCTCGCCTATCACTCCTTCGGTGGCTGGAAGTCCTCGTCCTTCGGCGACTTGAACCAGCACGGCACGGACTCCATCAAGTTCTGGACCCGCACCAAGACGGTCACCTCGCGTTGGCCGTCGGGCATCAAGGACGGTGCCGAATTCGTCATGCCGACGATGAAGTAAGCGAACCACTCGTTCGATCACATTTGCGCCACTCCATCGCAAGACGGGGTGGCGTTCTCTTGTCAGCCTGTTACCACTTGATAGCTTTGCTGTCGGGAGGGCTGACCATGCCGAAAAAGAAGATCCACAACGGCGGCTGTCTCTGCGGAGCGTTGCGCTTCGAAGCAGATGCGCCGGCTGCCAAGCCACACACCTGTTCCTGCAAGATGTGCCAGCGCCACACCGGAAGCCTGACGGCCAGCTGGGTCGAATTCCCGCGCGATGCCGTCCGCTGGATCGGCCCTTCAGGGGAGCCTTCTACCTGGCGCTCATCCGATATCTCGTCCCGTGCCTTTTGCGCCACGTGTGGCTCCTCCATCGGCGCCATCGATGACCAGCCCACGGTCGCGCTCCTGCTGGGTGTCTTCGATCGGACAAGCGCTGCCGATCTCAAACCCGCCTATCATTCCTACAAGGGTGGCCGGCCGAAATGGTGGTGCATCGAGATCGCCGAAACCTGACGCCTGCAGGCGTCCAAAGTGTCCTAGCGCACTTGAGTGCGTGATGGTCTCATGATCAATGTTCAAGCGCGCGCCGCGGGGGATAGCGACGTGCAGGTTTTGATTTCATGAGGGACATTTCATGCAAGAGGCAGTCTTCGGCCGCGCCGACGCTTTGCGCCGCGGCGAGTTTCGCGGCAGCGCCGGTGAGTATTTCGGTATCTGGATCGTCAACATCCTGCTGACCATCATCACGGTCGGCATCTATTCAGCCTGGGCCAAGGTCCGGCGCAACCGCTATTTCTACGGCAACTCTTTCGTTGACGGTCACTCCTTCGACTACCACGCTCGCGGCTTGCAGATCTTGATCGGTCGCGCCATCGTCTTCGGCTACATCATAGCCTACAACGTGCTTCTGACGTTCAGCCCGATCGCCGGCGGCATCCTGGCGCTGCTGATGCTTGTCTTCCTGCCCTGGATCGTCATGCGCAGCTTGCGCTTCAACGCCCGCGTCACCAGCTATCGCAACATCCGCTTCGACTTTGTCGGCAAGACCGGCGGCGCCTTCTTCGCGATCATCGTCGGCGGTCTCGTTTCCTTCTTCTCGCTCGGCATCCTGGCGCCCTTCGCCAGCCGCTGGCTCTATCGCTACATCTTCAACAACCTGCGTTATGGCGACCGCCCCTTTGAGACCGATCAGAAGCTTGGCGCACTCTACCGCGTCTGGTTGCCTGCTTTCCTGCTGATGCTGGTGGGGGCTGTCGTCGGCGGCTTTCTCGGTGTGATGGCCTATTACGGTGCGGTACAAAGCGCTGACACGAGCGCGGATCCGGAACTGAATCTCATTCTCGGCATTTACGGGGCGCTGATCCCGGCACTCGTTCTCTGGGGCGTGGCCGCGATCTTCTACCGCATCGGCGTTCGCAACGTGGTGATGAACGCCACCCGCTTCGATAGCCGCCACACCCTGTTCTCTGATCTCGGACGCTTGCGCTACTTCTGGATCGTTATTTCGAACCTGGTGGTCACGGTCCTCACCCTTAGCCTGATGCGCCCCTGGGCAGCGGTCCGCGAACATCGCTATGTGATCGAACATTCCGGCATCGTGGTCGATGGCGAACTCGATGATGTGGTATCGTCGATGCAGGCCTCCGGTTCTGCCGTGACGGCTGAATATCTCGATCTCGAAGGATTCGACTTTGGCTTCTGACGACAAGCGCATCGCCTCTGGTCGCTGGCATCCGCCCGGCTCCAGCCGCGCGGAGCCAGCCATCCTGCTCGGCGAGAGCAAGACGCTCTATGTCCGGCTGGCTTCAGGGGGCGATCCGGCTTCGATCGGAGATCTGGCCCGGACGGAGATATCCGCCCGGGTCGGTCGCATTCCGCGCAGGATCAGTTTTGCCGATGGGTCGTTGTTCGAGACCGAAGATAACGATGCCGTCGATCTCTGGCTGAAAAGGCACGGGAAAAGCGGCTTCGTCCACGAATTAGAGCGCTTTCATCCGCGGCTGATCGCATTCGTGCTTGCCGTCTTCCTGTTTGCCGGCCTGATCTATCGTTATGCGGTGCCGGCGCTGGTCGAGGTGGCAGTTCTGGTAACCCCGCCGGCGGTGACCCAATGGATGGCGAGCGGCACTTTGCTCTCGCTCGATCAGGTGGTTTTCAATGAAAGCAGACTGCCCGAGAGCCGGCAGAAGGAGATCCGCGAGGCTTTCGACCAAGTGGCTACGCTTTCCTCCCGTGGCGTGGCTGGTTACAACCTCAATTTCCGCCAGGGCGGCCCCATCGGCCCAAACGCCTTCGCGCTGCCGGATGGCACGCTCGTCATCACCGACGAACTCATCGAACTCGCCGAGGGCGACATGGACATGATCGTCGGCGTGCTGGCTCACGAGATCGGGCATGTCGAGCGGGAACATTCGCTGCGTCAGCTCTATCGGGCCGCCGGTGTAGCCGGTCTGATCATGCTGATCGCCGGTGACATTGGTGCCGCCGGCGAAGATATCCTGACCAATGGCGCGGCGCTGATGACGCTGTCTCACTCGCGCGATGCTGAGAACGAGGCCGACCGCATCTCGGTGGAACTGATGGCCAGGGCGGGGCGCGATCCCCGCGCCATTGGCCGCTTCTTCGCGCGGCTGGAGGAAAAGCTTGGCCTTGATGGCGAGTCATCCTTCCTCTCGACCCATCCGGGCACAGCAGAGCGTCGTCAGGCGATCGATGATCACGCCAAATCGGTGACGGCGACGCCGGGGACCTGATCGAGGTCAGATCCGGCATGACCCTCGCCCGCTAAGGTCTCAGGCCTCGGAGAACAGGTCGAGGAACGCACTGTCTTTCAGCGTGCGCAGGACGAAGTCCGAGCGCACCTGCGCGACCTGCGGCTGGATCAGCAGGCGCTCATGCACGAAATTGGAATAGTCTTCGAGGTCGCGCACCCGGACATCCAGAACATAGTCCGCATCTCCGGAGACCGAGAAGGCAGATTGCACTTCCGGTTGGCGTCCCAGCCAGCGCGAAAACTCCGTGTCGCTGTCCTGTCCGTGCATCCGCAGATTGACGCGCAGGATCACCCGCACCTTGAAGCCCAGCTTGCCGGCATTCAGCCGGGCCCGGTAGCCTTCCACCAGGCCCGCATCCTCAAGAGCGGATCGTCGTCGTGAGCATTGTGACGGGGAGAGGTGGACGCGCTCGGACAATTCCCCGTTGGTCAGGGAGCCGTCCTTCTGCAGCGCATCGAGAATGGCGCGGTCGTAACGATCCAGAGGCATGACATCGACCCATTGATGTGCGGTGATGCGCTACATGGTGCTCGATGTGCGCAGATATTTCAATCAGGATGCACGATTCTTGCGGAAATAGTGTCTTGGGGCGACAAGATCGCATGCCTCTTGCATCTAGGCCCGCCTATCGTCCTCAGAAAGGGGATGACCGCGCACGGCACGCCCCACCGTCGAGGGAGGGCAGGCATGACGCAATCGGACAGCTACGTATTTCAGGTGATCGCGCGTGCGGTCTGGGATCATCAGGCGGAGACGGTCTTCGGCCTGATGGGTGACGCCAATCTCTTCATGATCGATCACTATGTCCGGCAATGCGGAGGGCGCTTCGTTCCGGCGGCCCATGAAGGCAGCGCCGTGCTCATGGCGCTTGCCTATGCTCATGTGCAGGATCGGGTCGGTGTCGCCTCGATCACCCACGGGCCTGCGCTCACCAATTGTGTCACTGCGCTGACAGAAGGCGCGCGGGGCGGCATTCCGCTCGTGCTGCTGGCGGGCGACACACCAGTGCTGCATCCTAGGCATCTCCAGAGCATCGACCAGCGCGAGGTGGTTAAGGCCACCGGCGCCGGGTTCGAACAGATGCGCGCACCGGAGACGGCCACGCAGGATGTCGCGCGGGCCTTCTATCGTGCCCGCGCCGAGCGGCGACCGATTGTTCTCAACATGCCCGCAGACTTCATGTGGCACCGGCAACCTTACGAGGCTTGCCGCCATGCCGTTTTTGACGCGCCGGCCCTTGTTCCCGAGGGGGAGGCACTCGATACGGCGATCGGCATGATCGCGTCCGCAAAACGTCCGCTGATCCTGGCTGGTGCCGGGGCATGCCGTGCGCGGGATCAGATCATCCGTCTCGCGGATCGCCTCGAAGCACCGCTCGCCACCACGCTGAAGGCGAAGGGACTGTTTTCCGGACATCCGTTCAACATGGAGATCTTCGGCACGCTCAGCACGCCGGCTGCCTACGACGTGATGGCCAAGGCCGATTGCATCATCTGCTTCGGATCCGGCCTGCATGATTTTACCACCGACTGCGGCACGCTGCTGCGTGGCAAGCGGCTTGTCCAGGTGGAGGTCGATCCGCGCAAGATCGGCCACAACCTGCATCCCGATGTCGCCCTGGTCGCGGATGCGGGGCTCACGGCGGACAATATGGTCTACTGGCTGGATCTGGCCGAGATCCCGCCAAGCGGATTTACCCATGAACTGGACATCGCGGCCTTGACCGCGCATCCGCCGGGCGACCGGGAGAAGGCGAAACCGGGTAGCGTCAACTATGTCTGGGCTTTGGAAGCGCTGGAGCAGAGCCTTCCCGACAAACGGGTTCTCGTCACGGATGGTGGCCGGTTCATGACCGAGGTCTGGTGCCGAATCTCCGTCCCCGATCCCGGCAGCTTCCTGGTGACGGCGAATTTTGGCTCGATCGGGCTCGGTCTGCAGGAGGCGATCGGAGCAGGCATTGCCGCTCCAGACAGGCCTGTCGTGCTCTTCACCGGTGACGGCGGCTTCATGATGGGCGGCATCAACGAGTTCAATACCGCAGTTCGGCTCGGCCTCGATCTTATCGTCATCCTGTGCAACGATTCCGCCTATGGCGCCGAGCATATCCAGTTCGTCGACCGCAAGATGGACCCGGGTCTGACGACCTTCGAATGGCCATCCTTTGCCGCTGTTGCCAATGCGCTCGGCGGTCGCGGGATCGTGGTGACGTCGGCCGATGAACTTGAACAGGCAATCGACGCGATTGCGGATCGCAAGGTGCCGTTGCTGATCGAGCTTCGGCTTGATCCGAATGATGTGCCGCGCATGCGGACCTGATTGGCATCAGTCTGTCCTTCGGGTGGGTGATCGGGGCACACGATCTGCCGCGTGCCCCGATCATTCTATGCGGTGTTACTGCGTTGGGCCTTCGTTCAGGCCGACCTTGTCGACCAGCTCCGAGGCGATCTTGCGGTTGGCGGCGATCTCTGCGAGCGGCAGCGGATCGGCCTTGATCGGGCCAAAGCCGGCGACAATCTCGGAAACCTTGGCATTCGCGCCGACCGGATATTCGAAGACCTGCTCCGCATAAATCGACTGTGCCTCGTCCGAAGCCAGGAATTCCATCAGCTTGACGGCATTGTCCTTGTTCGGCGCATTCTTGGTCAGCGCCATGCCGGAGATGTTGACATGGGTGCCGCGATCACCGGCATTCGGGAAGAGAACCTTGACCGAAGCGGCCCAGTCCTTTTCTTCCGGCTCCTTCTCGTTGGTCTTCATCAGGCCGAGATAATAGGTGTTGGCGAGGCCGAGGTCGCATTCGCCGGCATGGATGGCCTTGGCCTGGGCGCGGTCGTTGCCATCTGGCTTCTTCACGAGGTTCTGCTTAAGGCCGGCGAGCCACTTCTCGGTGTATTCAGCACCGTGATGGGCAACCATCGAGGCGAACAGGCCGATATTGTAGGCGTGCTGGCCGTCGCGCATGCAGATGCGGCCCTTCCACTTGGGATCGGCGAGTTCCTCATAGGTGATCGCATCTTCGGAGACGCGGTCCTTGGAGGCATAAAGCACGCGGCCACGGGTCGTCAGGCCAAACCAGTTGCCTTCGGGATCGCGATACTGAGCCGGGATTTGGCTGTTGATGCCCTCGTCTGAGAGCGGCTGCGTCACACCACCTTCCTTGGCTTCAGTCAGGCGAGCGATGTCGACGGTGAGGATGACGTCTGCCGGCGAGTTTGCGCCTTCAGCCGTAATGCGTTCGACCAGGCCCTTGTCGAGGAAGAGCACATTGGTCTTGATGCCCGTTTCCTTGGTGAAGGCGTCGGTCAGCGGCTTGATCAGCTCCGGCTGGCGATAGGAATAGATGTTGACTTCGCCATCGGCAAAGGCCGCGCCGGCTGACATGGCCAGCATGGAGACGGTACCGAGGGTGAGCGAGCGGATTGATGACATCGAAGAAGCCTCCCTTGTTGCTTTCTTGAGGCGCATATTCATGAATTGATATAAGCTGTCAATTCCAGTCGACTTTACTCACGGATACGTGAGTCGAGAACTTGAGTATTTTGGAATTGTTCAAAACTGCAAAAGGCGCTATATAAGCCTTCTGAAAACAGAGGAATCGTGCATGCGTTTGACAAAGCAGACAAATTACGCCGTGCGCATGCTCATGTATTGCGCAGCCAACAACACTCAGTTGAGCCGAATTCCGGAAATTGCCAAGGCCTATGGCGTCTCTGAACTCTTCCTTTTCAAGATTCTTCAGCCTCTCAACAAGGCCGGTCTGGTCGAGACCGTTCGTGGTCGCAACGGTGGTGTTCGCCTTGGCCGCCCCGCCGAGAAGATCACGCTCTTCGACGTCGTCAAGGTCACGGAAGACAGCTTCGCCATGGCCGAGTGCTTCGAGGATGACGGTGAGGTCGAATGCCCGCTGATCGACAGCTGCGGTCTGAACTCAGCTTTGCGCAAGGCGCTCAACGCCTTTTTCGACGTTCTGTCGGAGTATACGATCGATGATCTGGTCAAGGCCCGCCCGCAGATCAACTTCCTGCTTGGGATCGACGAGCTTCAGCCGCGTCGGGTTGTTCAGGCTCCCGCAGCCTGATCCTCAGCTCCATCGCTGACTTCCGAAACCCGCCGAGAGGCGGGTTTTTCTTTGTTGATCAGGTGTTTGCGTTCGGCTTGCGTCGCCGCCCGTCTGTGCTACGCTTACGTGAACGGCAATTTAAATCTGATTAATTTAGGTGGCTGTGAATGTGCCGCCGCGTGACTGCGGCTCTCTGGGGGGAGAGGATGTACGATTACGTTATCATCGGGGGAGGGTCGGCCGGTTCCGTTCTTGCCGCGCGCCTGAGTGAGGATCCGTCCGTCACGGTATGCCTGCTGGAGGCCGGTGGCCGCGGCGATGGCCTTTTTGCCCGTGTGCCGATGGCTGCGGCGGCTGTCGTTCCCGGCCACGTCAAGAGCAGCAATTGGCGGTTCTCCACCGTGCCGCAGAAAGAGTTGAACGGGCGCATCGGCTATCAGCCACGCGGGCGAGGTCTCGGCGGATCGAGCCTGATCAACGCTATGCTCTATGTACGTGGCCACGCGCGGGACTATGACGAATGGGCCGATCTCGGCTGCGAAGGCTGGTCCTGGGATGAGGTTCTGCCCTGGTTTCGCAGGGCCGAAGACAACATCCGCGGGGCGGATGATCTGCATGGACGCGGTGGCCCGCTTCAGGTCTGCGACCAGAACTGGACAAGGCCGATCAACCAGGCTTTCCTGAAAGCCTGCGAGCAGAACGGCTACCGGCAGAACGACGACTTCAACGGACGGCAACAGGAAGGTGCTGGCGTCTATCAGGCCACCCAGTTCTGGAATGGCCCCAAACGTGGCGAGCGATGCTCAGCGGCCGCCGCCTATCTGCACGATGTCCTGCAAAGGCGGAACCTGACGGTTGTCACAGAGGCCCATGTTGCGCGCATCATCGTGGAGCAGGGCAGGGCGGTGGGCGTTGCCTATCGTCGCGGCAAGGAGGAGCGCGTCGTGCGTGCTGATCGGGAGGTGCTGCTCTCGGCCGGAGCGCTGCAATCGCCCCAGATCCTGATGTTGTCGGGCATCGGCCCTGCCGATCATCTGGCGTCTCGACGCATTCCGGTGATCCTCGATCGGCCACAGGTCGGGGAAAACCTGCAGGACCATCTCGATTACACGATGATCTTTCGCTCTCACGATACCGACATGTTCGGATTCGGCATGACGGGGACCCGCGACCTCTTCAGGGCTGCCATGGAATGGCGAAACGAACGCATGGGACATCTGAGATCCACCTGCGCCGAATCGGGTGCCTTCCTGAAGACCGACCCCGCCCTTGATCGCCCTGACATCCAGCTGCATTTCCTTGTTGCCATGGTCGACGATCATGCCCGCAAGATGCACTGGGGCCATGGCTATTCCTGCCATGTCTGCATGTTGCGTCCGCATTCGCGTGGCACTGTCCGGCTGGCCAGCGCCGATCCGCTCGCCGCCCCCCTGATCGATCCTGCCTTCCTGTCGGATCCACGCGATCTTGTCACCCTGCGCAAGGGCGCTCGGATGATGGCCGAGATCATGGCGGCGCCTGCCTTCGACCGCTATCGCGGCCGTGAAGTCTATCCTGCCGGCAGCACGGATGCCGAACTGGATGCCGCCATCCGGGCCCGGGCGGATACGATTTATCACCCGGTGGGCACCTGCCGCATGGGGTCCGACGCCGATGCTGTGGTCGATCCGGCACTCAAGCTCAACGGCATCGCCGGGCTGCGTGTGGTCGATGCCTCCGTCATGCCGCGCCTGATCGGCGGCAACACGAATGCGCCCGTGATCATGATGGCCGAGAAGATCGCGGCATCTATTCGCGCGGAGTTGCGGCCCGCGAAAGAGCGCGGGGTGGCGAGAGACACAGCCAGCAAGAGCGGATTGCATTTCGCCTGAACCTTCCTATTGTCGCGTCCCTTGGACGAGGGGGCAGGAAGTGGAAGCGCATGTCTTGGGAGAATGAGCCAGCCGCCGCCCGGGCGGTCATCGTCATGGGTGTCAGCGGCTGCGGAAAGTCTTCGGTCGGCGCGGCGCTTGCGCGGCGCCTGGGGCTTCCCTTCATTGAAGGCGACGTGCTGCATCCGGAAAGCAATGTCGCAAAGATGGCGGCCGGAACACCGCTCACCGATGAGGATCGCTGGCCCTGGCTGACCGTGATCGGTGAGCGCATGGCAGATGCCTTGGCACGCGGCGAGGGGATCGTCGTCTCCTGCTCTGCGCTGAAGAAGATCTACCGCGAGCATCTGCGCGCCGCGACCGGCGACCGCCTCGCCTTCGTCTATCTCGAAGGATCGCGGGACTTGCTCGGCCGCCGCATGGGCGCCCGCTCCGGCCATTTCATGCCGCTGGCGTTGCTCGACAGCCAGCTTGCGACACTCGAAGTGCCGACCGGTGAACCGGCTGTGGTCACGGTGTCCATCGATCAACCGGTCGAGGGCATCGTCGCCGATGCCCTCAAGGGTCTTGGTGCTAAAGTCTGAGGCTCAGCCTTCGTAGCCCATCAGCGGGCCATAAAGCTCCGGACGGCGGTCTCGGAAGAGGCCCCAGCTGGCGCGCTGCCTTGCAATGCCGTCGAGGTCGAATGTTGCGGTCAACACGGTCTCGGTCTCCCGGTCGGCGGTCGCCACCATCTCGCCGGTCTGGTCGCAGATGAAGGAAGAGCCATAGAAGGTCAGCGACGTGCCCTTGCGCCCGTCTTCCTTACCGATCCGGTTGGAGGCGATCACGGGCATCACATTGGCCGCTGCATGCCCCTGCATCACGCGCTGCCAATGGCCGGAGCTGTCGATGCTCGCATCCTGCGGCTCCGAACCGATCGCGGTTGGATAGAACAAGAGTTCGGCGCCTTGCAGCGCCATGGCACGCGCCGCCTCCGGAAACCACTGGTCCCAGCAGATGCCGACGCCGATCGCTGCGTGCCGCGTCTCCCAGACCTCGAAGCCGGTATCGCCGGGCGAGAAGTAGAACTTCTCGGTATATCCAGGACCATCGGGGATATGGCTCTTGCGATAAATGCCGAGCACGTTGCCGGTCGCATCGATGATGGCGACACTGTTGAAAAAGGTCTGCCCGGCCTTTTCGAAGAAGCTGACGGGAATGACGACGTTGAGCTCTTCGGCCAGTGCTGAGAAGTGGTCGATCAGCGCGTTGTCATGCGCAGGCTTGGCGAGATCGAAGAACTCCGCGATCTGGTCCTGACAGAAATAGGGAGCCTCGAACAGCTCCTGGATCAGCACGATCTGCGCACCCTTGGATGCTGCCTCGCGCACGAGCTTTTCGGCCCGGGCGATGTTGGAGGCCAGATCCCAGCTGCATGCCATCTGCGTGGCGGCGACGGTGACGGTACGGGTCATCTGATCTCTCCTTATACGCCAAGCCGGTCGCGCAGACCGTAGTACCAGGCACCAACAGCCGTGAACGGCACGCGGAACATGCGGCCGCCCGGGAAGGGATAGGCCTGCAGCGACGACCAGACGTCAAACCGGCTCATCTGCCCATGCACTGCCTCGCCGAGGATCTTGCCGAGCAAATGCGTCGTCGTCACGCCATGACCGCTGTCGCCATGCGAGAAGTAGACGGTGTCCGACAGCTTGCCCATATGCGGAATGCGCGTCAGCGTCAGCGCGAAATTGCCGCTCCAGGCAAAGTCGATCTTCACGTCCTTCAGCTGCGGGAAGGTTTTCAGCATATTCGGCCGGATGACGCCCGTCAGGTTCTTCGGATCCTGGCCGCCATAGCCGATGCCGCCGCCATAGAGCAGGCGGTTGTCGGCGGTGCGGCGGTAGTAATCGAGAACGTAATTGGCATCCTCGACGCAGTAGTTGGACGGCAGAAGTTCCTCGATCAGCTTGGCATCCAGAACCTCGGTCGCCATCACCTGACTGGAAACCGGCATCATCTTCTCGGTTATCTTCGGCGCGATGCCGGCCATATAGGCATTGCCGCAGACGAGGATGTGCTTGGCTTTGACGATCCCGCCTTCGGTGCAGACGAAGGGCTGCGGGCCGGTGTCGAGATGCAACACCTTGGAATTCTCGAAGATCTTGGCGCCGAGGCTCTCGGCCGCAGCCGCCTCGCCGAGCACGAGGTCGAGCGGATGGATATGGCCGCCATGCCGGTCGATCATGCCACCGACATAACGATCGGTCTTCGCATACTTGGCGACCTCGGACTTGGAAACCATCTCCAGCCCGTCATGGCCATGCTTCATCCAGTGCGCCCGGACATCCGCCATCTCCTTCACCTGCTTGTCGGTGAAGGCAGCGAAGAACCCGCCGTCGACGAGATCGCATTCGATCCCATACTTTGCCACGCGCTCGCGGATGATCCGGCCACCCTCGAGCGACATCTCGCCGAGCCGATCGGCCTTTTCCTGGCCATAGCGTCGGGCGATGGTCTCAAGGTCACGACTATAGCCGTTGACGATCTGGCCGCCATTACGCCCGGACGCGCCGAAGCCGATGCGATCGGCCTCGAGAACGATGACGGCATAGCCCTTTTCCGACAGCTCAAGGGCTGCCGAAATGCCGGTAAAGCCGGCGCCGATGATGCAGATGTCGGCGGTGTGCTGGCCATCCAGCTTCGGTCGCACGCGCTTGTCGCGGGCAGAGGCTGCGTAATAGGTGGCCGCATGGCCGGGATTGGGTCCGATCGACTTCGTCATGGCTTCACCTCACACGGTCCGGATATAGGCGTCGTATTCGACGTCGGTCACACGCAGCGAAAACTCCGAGAGTTCCTGCTGCTTGCAGGCGGTATAAAGGCTTCGATATTTCGGCCCGAGCGCCGCATAGGCGAAGCTCGACTTGGCAAAGCGCTGAAGCGCATAGTCCCAGTTGGTCGGCAGCGGCTCGTGGTTGACGGCATGGTCGTCGCCGGAGATCGCGCCACCGGGCGAAAGCTTCTCCTTCATGCCGGCGAGCGCCGCCGACAGGATCATGGCGAGAACCAGATAGGGATTGGTGTCGGATCCGGCGACGCGATGCTCGATGCGAGTCGCAGGCTTCGATGCGGTGATGACGCGCACGGCAGCAGACCGGTTGTCGAAGCCCCAGGACGCATAGGTCGGAGCATGTTCGGATGGGCGCAGGCGGCGATAGGAGTTCTGGTGCGGCGCAAAGATCGCCATGCTCTCGCCCATGTTCTCCAGAAGCCCGCCGACGGAATGGAAGAGGGCGTCCGATGGGCCGTTCTCGCCAACATAGATGTTCTCGCCCTTCTCGTTGAGAACGGAGAAATGCACATGCATGCCGCTGCCGGCCTGGGTGCCGTAGGGCTTGGCCATGAAGGTGGCGTCGAGATCGCTGGCGCGTGCCACGCCCTTGACGATCCGCTTCAGGAGGACCGCGTAATCGGCAGCCGCCAGCGCATCCGGCACGTGGTTGAGGTTGATTTCGTACTGACCGGGGCCGTTTTCACGCAGCGTCGTGTCGGCCGGCACGTTCTGGGCGCGGGCAGCCGTCGAAATGCCGTGGAAGACTTCCTCGAAGTCCTGCAGTTCTGAGATCGACAGAACCTGCGTCTGGCCGGTATGCCAGCGACCATCTCGGGTGTTCGGTGGACGCACCGGATCGAGCGCCGAGCGCACCGGGTCGATCAGGTAGAATTCGAGCTCGGTCGCGACGACCGGCGTCAGTTTGGCTGCCTTGAAGCGGTCGAGCACATGCCCCAGCACCTGACGCGGGTCGGCATAGAAACTCTCGCCTTCCGGGGTGTACATCTGCAAGAGCACCTGCGCCGTCGGGCGCGACAGCCAGGTCACGCGGGACAGTGTGCCAGGAACGGGGAAGCAGATTCCGTCAGGATCGCCCGTACCTTCGGCAAGGCCAGCGGCGTTGACGTCGCGGCCCCAGACGTCGAGCGCATAGACCGAGCGCGGCATTGCCATGCCCTTGGTCAAGACGTCGATGGCCCGCTCGCGTGGAATCCACTTGCCGCGTGGCACGCCGTTCACGTCGATGACGAATGCTTCAAGTACTTCAATATCGGGATTTGCCGCGAAGAATTCGCGTGCCTCTTCGGCCATGTCCATGGATCACCGTGTGGCTGATGTCGATCGGGTCGAAACGCGCGAATGAGCGCGAACAGATGCTGGTCCGCTAACGATAGACGCTTTTCGCGTTATGGATCAAACACCGGCGCATGCCACTGTCCGTCTCTTCCTGATCCCCTCGACCGGCGGCGTTCTTGCGACGCGTGCTTCGTTCCGGCCTGTTTCCACCGGGAAACAATTTGATCAAATTATTCGGAATGACTACCACCTCGGCGCCAAAAAGGCTAGCCCCCTGAGAAGGGGGCTAGAAAAGCTTGTGTTTTCATGGGCGAAAACGCTCTGGGCTCCAGGCCTTGGCGTCGATGAATGTCTTTTCCCCATCCATCATTTCCCCGATCAGACGACCCGTCACGGGCCCCAGCGTCAGGCCGTGATGCGCATGCCCGAAGGCGAACCACATGCCCTCGTGACGCGGCGCCTTGCCGATGACCGGCATCATGTCTGGTGTGCAGGGGCGGGCACCCATCCAGGGTTCGGCGTCGAGCCTGTCGGCCAGCGGGAAGATTTCGCGCGCCACCTTTTCCGCCCGGGCGAGCTGGACGGGAGACTTGGGCGCATCGCGATTGGCAAATTCCGCACCCGTCGTCAGGCGGATGCCCTTCTCCATCGGCGCCAGGAAATAGCCGCGCTCGGCATCCATGGTCCAATTGTTGAGGACGGCATTGCCCTCGGGCGCGTAGTGCATGTGGTAGCCGCGCTTGACGCCGAGCAGGAAGCGGTAGCCGAACTTTCGGGTGACTTCTTCCGACCAGGGGCCAAGTGCCAGCACCACATCGTCGCCCTCGACCATGCCGTCGTCGGTTTTCACACGCCAGCCCTTGCCGGAGGCGCCGGTTTCAAGCGTGGTGGCATCGCCCTTGATGAAGCGCCCGCCAAGCGACTGGAAATAGCTGAGGTAAGCCATGGTCAGGCCATGCGGATTGGTCACCGACCACGGATCGTTCCACTTCAACCCGCCGACGAAATCGCCCCGGATATGCGGCTCTTCCCTGGCCAGGTCTTCGCGGCTGAGCGCGCGGTAGCTGACACCGTATTCCCGCGCCAGACGCTCGGCCTCCGCCAGCTCCGTGTCCCGCTTTCCGGTGGTGCGGAAAATCTTCATCCAGCCGTCCTTGCGGATCAGGCGGTCGGCACCGGCGGCCTGAATCAGGTCCTGGTGCTCCGTGATCGAGTTTTCGATCAACGGTGCATAGGCCCGAGCGATCGCCTGGTGGCGGCTCTTGTTCGAATGCCACCAGTAGCGCGACAGGAAGGGCACCAGCTTCAGCATGGCGCTTGCATGGTAGTGCGCGTCGATCCGGTTGTTGAAGCCGTAGCGGATCAGCAGGCTCAAGTCCTGCGGGAAGCCGTAGGGGACGACGCCCTCGCGCTGGATCAGGCCCGCATTGCCGAAGGAGGTTTCCTCGCCAGCCTCCCGGCGGTCCACCAGCACCACCGAGCGCCCGCGACGGGCAAGATGGATGGCTGTGGAAACGCCGATAATGCCGGCGCCGAGCACGAGGGTGACCTTGGACATGTCAGTTGAATTCCTGAAGGTGGGATTACTGGGCAAGGATGCATTCCGGCCTGTTGCGGCGCAAACGAAAAATCGCCGCATTTGCCGCAATCCTCAAAATCCTTGGCCGATCCGAATCATGCGATATCTCTCGCCCATGCGAAGGCAACCACCGAAGGAAATGCAATGCGCCTCCTCATTCTTGCCCTCGCCTGGCTGATGGTCGCGATCGGCGTTATCGGCGTCTTCCTGCCGGTGTTGCCGACGACGCCATTCATGATCCTCGCCGCAGCACTTTTTGCACGCTCCTCCCCGCGCTTCGAGCAGTGGCTCCTCGATCACCCCCGCTACGGCCAGCCCCTGATCGATTGGCGTAGGGAAGGGGCGATTTCCCTGAGGGCGAAGATCGCGTCCGTGTCGTTGATGGCCGTGAGCTATGGTGTCGTCGTGTTTGCAGGC